>JBDHQG010000370.1:0-5001 GCA_039806925.1 Limisphaerales bacterium | reverse complement strand
GCGCTAACCGTTGGCGGCGGCTTACACCGTTGGCCTCGGCTGCCCGTTGCACTCCAGCTTCCAGCCCAGCTCAACGCTCGCGCGATAAGCCTGCGGGGATGGGTTTGCATGAACGACCACTCTCGTGGCGCGGGCGCGTAGGCACGCACCGCTTTGGCCGGCTCACGCCGGTTTATCTGACGGGGTCATGCCCCCAAAATGAAAACCAACCTAATCAATCGTCACTGCGCTCGCCAGCGCCTCTCTTCAAGGGCTGAAAGCCCGACAGAAGATAGCCCAGGGCAAGCGAGACGAAGTCCGCGCCGCCCTGGGTAAACCGTCCAACAAATCATCCAAGCCCCGTAGGGGCGGCAGAAAGATTCATTCGAGATAAACTCTCAGACACCCTCTCAGTTCCTCCGCCATGCCATGCGGAAGCTTCGGCTCAACTCTCGATAGAACTGATTGAATCTTCTTGATGTCCATCTGTGTCGGCTCGACGAAGCTCCGATTGTAGTTGGAGAACCAGTCTCGCAAGGCCCGCGTGGCCAAGCTTGCCAACTTCGCGTCGCTGTCCACGCAAGTGTGAAGCAGCGGTGGGAGCCTGTGCCACTTGCTCGTATGCAACACAAGCGTCAACGCGTTTCGTCGCGTGTGGAAGCTCGACCCGTTCTCGACAAGTTGCGCCAAGTCTTCGAGTGGAATCAGCCTCACCTTCGTAAGCAGAGCTTTCATTGCTTCGCGTGCGATACTTGCCTTTTCGTCTGACAAGAAGCCAACCAGCCGTGTCAGGTGGCCCTCCGTATCCAGCTTACCCACGGCGAAGACAGCTGCCCGCCGAATCTTCGGCACGGGAGAGTCGAGAAACTGAACGAGCCGGGACGCGTCCGAGGAATTGCCCGTTTCCCCAAGACCACAAATGGCGGCGAATCGATTCGAGTCTGTTCCTCGATCCAAAACATCCATGTAGAAGCTTCGTGTGTCAGCGACGTTTGCAATCGCCACAAACTGGCGTGCGACTTCGCGCAGGGAGCCGTGCCTATCGAGCAACGCTCGCCGCAATGGCTCTGCCGCCAAGTCAGGTCGTTTGGTTGCGACTGCCCAAAGCGCATCACGCCTGATGGGCATGAATTTGTCGTTGAGCATTGGCAGAGCGACATCTGGCAGTTCATCAAGCGACACTTCTGGGAGAAGGTGCCGGACGGCCCAAGACCGCGCGACGGCGTCCGGGTCAGTCATCAATGCTCGGACAATCGCCGAACGCGTTGATGGATCAGCCTCCCCTGCGAGTTGGAAACTGATTCGGCGAACCGCCTTGTCTTCAGAATTCATCCCGGCGTGCAGCACTTCCTTGCACTCCGGCAGCTTCAGCAGACTGCAAATGTCATCGACAAATTTTCTGTCCACACGCCCACAAGCCCGAAGACGCAGAACAAGACTTATGTTGGCGAGAAAATGAGCTGCATAGTCTGCTGAAATCCGTTCCCTCACCGCCTGCTCCGCAACAGAACGAACTTGAGTAACCCAATCGTTGAGGCGAATGAGCAAGAAGGACAGTTCCTTGCCGGATCGTTGTGCAGCCAATGCTCGAACAGCTGCTTCCCGCACGTAACCGCTGGAGTGCGCACTTGCCAAGCCCAGGATGCTCGTCGCGAACTTTGACTGTGCCAGCCGGCTGACATCCGATGGCCGCAAGGCTTGCCAGTTGTTTAGGTCGTAATAACGGTAGGCCACCCAACTTTCACGCACCCGTTGGTCGAGCGTTGCCAGATCTAGTGGCGACAGTTCGGATATGATTTTGTGAATCTCTTCGGCATCCGAACTTTCGAAGAAACGCCTCCACCAACTCGCGGACTTGGCGAGCTTCCTCAAGAGTTCACCAGTTTCGTCTGGATTCATATGTAGGTTCATTTTGTCCGAGAGGTTGTCTAAGTTCGAGTGTGTTTCTGCCGCCCCTACAGGGCTTGGATGACTTGTTGGGCGGTTGCCCCAGGGCGGCGCTCGCGTTGCATCGCTTGCCCTGGGCTATCTTCTGCCGGGCTTTCAGCCCTACTGAAATTTGAACTGCGTTTCAGCAAGCGCGGGCGGAACCCTGGCCGTCAGCAGAGATTCTGCACGCTTGAAAACAGGGACAAATGCGCCGATTCTAGGCCCATGAGCACGGTCAAAGAAATCGAATCCGCCATCAGCGGACTATCGCTGGCGGAGAAGCAGGCGGTGCGTGACTGGCTGGAGGATTTGATTGAGGACCAGTTGGAGGTCAGCGATGGGTTCAAGGCCAAAATCCAGCGGGCCAATGAACAGATCGCCGCCGGGGACTATTCCCGGACGCGCCAATCGGATGGCGGCCAGTGAAGGCCGCGCTGCAAATCTACTCCCGCGACTTCGACGCGGATTTCTTCAAACTGCCAGCCGAACTCCAAACCCGGATTCAATCCGTGATTGATCGTCTGGGGCAGACTCTGGACCAGCATCCGCATCACCGGATGAAAGGGGTGGACGCCTACCGAATCCGGGTCGGCGATTACCGGGTGATTTACAACTTCGACCTCGCCCAAGGAAGGCTTCATTTACTGGCCGTCGGCCATCGACGCGAAGTTTATCGCTAGAGCGGCTCAAGAAATCACGTAGCCGCCGAGGTAAGGAGGCGGATTCGACGCACAAACATCCGCCTCGTTACCTCGGCGGCTACATTTTTTCCGAAACCGCTCTAGTTGAAAGCGCGGGCGGAAGCTTTCGCCTCCGCCCGCGTTGTTGAGCTTCCTTTCGCCTACGCCGCGCCCTTGAGGCTCGTATCGGCGTCCTTGATCACGAAGCGCGCCTTGAGCCGGGCGACTTCGCTCGCGAGGCCGGCGGCTTTCACCGAGTCCAGCACGGCGTCGAAGTCCTTGTAGGCGGCGGGCGCCTCGTCCTTCGGATACTGGCGGCAGTTTGTCAGGATGTCGTGCGCGGTGAACTCGTCGTCCACGGTCTTCTGATCGAGCGTGCGGTCGGCCATCTTGCGGCCCATCGCACGGCCCGCGCCGTGATTCACCGAATACGCCGCCACATGCGCGCCCGCGTCGGCGGTCATGATGACGCTGCCCGCCGTCGGATTGCCGGGGAGCAGAATCGGATGACCGGTCTCGGCGAACGGCGTTTCCTTCAGGGACGGATGGCCCGCCGGGAACGCGCGCGTCGCGCCTTTGCGATGCACCCAGCCTTCGCCGCTGAAGCCGCCGCGGCCGTCCGGGAGCAGCTCCTTGCGCGCGATGTTGTGGCTGATGAAATACACCAGCGACCCTTTCACACCGGGAATCACTTCCTGGAAGGCTTCGAGCACGAGCGCGTTGATGAGCAGGTGATTGATCGTCGCGAAGTTCGCGCCGAGCGCCATGTCATCGAGATACGCGTCCGCCTCGGGTGTGCCGAGCGGCGCATAGACGAGCTCCTTGTCCTCGCCCGGCAGCGGGATGTCCCACGACTCGAACTTGCGCTGGAGATCGCGGAACTGTCCGCTCGCCAGCGCGTGGCCGAAGCCGCGCGAGCCGCAGTGCGAGAGGAAGCCCACGCAACCATCGCGCAGTCCGAACACCTCGGCCGTCTGGCGCGCGCGGTCGTTGTCCTTCGCAATCTGCACCACTTCGCATTCGCCGAAATGATTGCCGCCGCCGTATGAGCCGAGCTGCGTAATCTTTTCGAGGAAGTTGGAGAAGCGATTCGCGCGCAGCCATTCGAGGCGGAGCGCCAGCGCGTCGTGCGTGCCGTCGTGGCCGGTGTGCGCCGCGTCTTCGCAACGCTGCGCCCATTCCATCGGGATGCCGAGCGCGTAGAGCACTTCGGCCGAAGCGCCGTCCGTCGCGATCTTCACGCCGAGATCCTCGCCGATCTTGCGGGACTTGCGCGCGGAGCGTTGTCCGCGGCCGGGCCCGGTCGGCGTGCGTTCGAGAATCGCGTCGATGAGCGCGCGACGGGTCGTCTTGTCCGCCACTTGATCCGCGGGCAGGTCGAGTTGCAGGAAGCTCATGGAGCACTTGATGTCCACGCCGACGGGGCCGGGATAGACGTGCGTGGGCGACGTGAGCACGCAACCCACCGGCGCGCCGTAGCCCGCGTGCGCATCGGGATTGAGCACGAGGTCAGTGACACCGGGTGCGCTGCGGGCGTTGAGCGCCTGTTGCAGGCACGTCGCATCGAAACCGGCGCGAATAGAATTCGTGCCGATGACAGTGATGGGCTTGCCCTTGTCGCCCGGTGCCGGAATGAAGCCGGTGGCTTCGCCGGTCGGGTGAATCTGGGTGGGGTTGGTGGTGCTCATAATGGTTTGCGTGTTGATGATTAAGAAAATCCGTTCGCAATGAAAGGCGCGGGCGGATGCTTTCACAACCGCACGCACTTGTGGCCTGCTACAGCAGTCTTTCCTTGCGCGCCAGGGCGCTGAACACGCGCTTCATTTCGTCTCGCTTGAACTGCGTGGAGAGCAGGCGCATCACGCCGGCCTTGTCAGCGCGCAGAGAAAGGCGGCGCTCCTGGAGTGCCGCGTAGGCAGCCCACACGCGCTGACGAAACGCGAACTCGCGATTCACCTCGGCGATGGCGGCGTCAATGTTGCTGCGGAACTTCTCGATGTCGTCGCTCTGGTATTCTTCCAGCAATAACGGCAAGAGCGTGTCGAAGTTCAACGTGTCGCTCGTTTCGAGCGCGTTCCAGCAAGTCGCAATGACCGCGGCCTTGTTGATGCCCGTCGCCCAGTGGATTTCCTCCACGGACTCCGGCTTGCACTTCCACAACGTCACGCGCCCGCCCGGCTCAGTCACATACCACACCGCGCCCTCGGTGCCGGACAGCTTCTCGTCAGCGGCTGGACGGTTGCGCGACTCCATGTCTTTTCGCAATGCGTCATAACGCGCGACCGGATCGCCGTCGGCGTCGAGTTCCGTCAACAATGGAGCAACCGGAACGTCGAGCGCGTGCAATTCAAACGGGGCCACGATGCCCGCGTCCGCCGACCGCACGCCGAACAACACCGCCGCCGCCAGTTCC
>JBDHQG010000369.1:0-5007 GCA_039806925.1 Limisphaerales bacterium | reverse complement strand
AAAATTCTGATCAACTGTGCGAATGAAATTCGACCACGCCTCGATCAACTCCCAGCGCCGTTTCAAACCCAGCTTCCCGGCCAGGCGCCTTCGCTGTTCTCCACCTCACTTCATTCGGAGACGGGCGGGCCGGCCTTTGCGGGCTTGGAGAACGGTGGCGGGCTGATCCTTGGCAGAAGTGGAGGAGCAGCCGCATCCATGATCACAGGGCAGGCCGCCTTTCTTGCGCTTCAAACCGCGCCACGCAAAGACCGCGGCGGTGACCGCCACAATCGCCAGTGCCACTGTTTCCTGCCACGTCATGCAAACCCACCTTACGCTTCGACGCGCGGTTCGCAATCAAGGAAGCGCGCCGCGGCGTTCCAATCACGCCTTGCGTCTGCCGTAGATTTCGTCCGGACGCTGGAGCCGCGTCTCGGTTTCCTTGAAGCCTGCGCCGTCGCCTGCGACCGAGCGGAAGAAGCACGACTTGAAGCCTTCGTGACACGCCGCTCCGACTTGCTCGACCTGGATGAGCAGCGTGTCGCCGTCGCAATCGAACGCGATGTCCTTCACCGTCTGGGTGTGGCCGCTCTCCTCGCCTTTCATCCAGAATTTCTTGCGGGAGCGGCTCCAGAAATGAGTCCTGCCGGTCTGGATGGTGCTTTCGAGCGAGGCGCGATTCATCCACGCCATCATCAGCACGCGGCCGGTCGAGGCTTCCTGGATGATGGCCGGGATCAACCCATCTTCAGTGAACTTCAGCTTGTCGAAAAAGCTCATATCGTGACGGACATTGCACACCAAGGCGAGCGGCGGAGCAAAGCAGAATTTCAGCAGCGACGCGGCGGACTTTGGCGAGGCAATCCGTGCGGGCTGGCATCGTTCCGTAAAATGAAACTCACACGATCCATTGAACAGCGCACGCGATTGCCGGGCGTTGCCTTTTCGGACGTTGCCTTTTCTTGACGGCGCGGTTTTTACGGATGACCGGCCGGGAATCGTTGGCCCGGTTCTGGCTCAGCACGTCAAGGTATGGCTTTGGTGCGGATTTTGGTCGATGGATACAGCCTGTTGCACGAGTGGCCGGAGCTGGCACCCGGCAAACCTCGCCATTCCCCCGTGGCCCGGGAGGAATTGATCAACGCCCTGACGCAATATCATGACGCCTGCGGCACGCCGATCACCATTGTCTTCGACGGCGCCGGCTCCAAGCGCGCGGCGGATGAGCCGGAATCGACGGACGCGGTGGAGATTCTCTACAGCCGCGCCGGCCAGACCGCCGACCAGCTGATCGAACGCGCCGCTCACCGGCTGCGCAGCTATGGCGAAGTGCTGGTCGTGACCAACGATTCCGCGGAGCGCGAGATCGTTCGCGGCGTCGGCGGCATGACCCAGAACTGCGCGAATTTCATCCAGACCGTGCGCTCGGCGTTGAACGAGCTCGACAGCGCGGTGCGGCGTTACAACGAACAGGAACAGGCCAAGTTCCGTTCCCATTGATTTCATGAAACGGATTTCCCTCCTCTCCACCCTGGCGGCGTTCGCGCTGTGCCTCGCGTTCCCGCCGGCGAATGTCCGCGCCGCCTCGACCCTGCCGGCCAATCCCGCCGGCGAACGTTTTCTGTTCGTGGTGGACAAGTCAGCTGACATGGAAAAATTGCAGGACGCGACGGAGGCCACCCTCTTCGACCTCGTCGGCAGCGGGCTTCACGGCCAGATGCGGGCGGGAGACACCTTCGGTCTGTGGACGTTCAACAAGGAGGTCAGCGCCGGAAAATTTTCCATGCAGGTGTGGGATCCCCGGCGGGCGCGCCAGCAGGCAACCGTGATGGCGGCGTTCCTCAGCGGCGTGAATTATGAGGGCTCCAGCAGCACCAAGGATGTCACGGAGAAGTTGAAATCGATCGTTCACGCGGTCAGCAACGTGACGGTGTTCATCATCTCGGACGGCGACGCGGCCTTGAAAGGCACGCCTTTCGACAAGACCATCAACGCCGAATACAAGCGCCAGCGCAAACAGCGATCCTCCGCCAGGCGCCCCTTCGTCACCACCTTGATCGCGCGCGACGGATGGATCATCGACCAATCCGTCACCATCGCCGGCACGAAAATCGATCTGCCTCCGCGCCCTTCGCCGCCGCAACCGGAGACGCCCGCGCTCGTCAATGAAACCAAAACGAACGCCACCGTGTCCTCTCCCGTGGTGCAGGCGCCCACACCGCCCGCGCCAAAGCCCGCGCCCAGGATGACCATCATCACCCGGCCTCCCGCGGAAACCAACACTCCGGCGCAAACGCAGCCCGCACCCGGGACTCCTACAATCGCGGCAACGCCGACAACGGAAACCGCCGCGCCGCCAGTTCGCCCGCCCTCCCCCAGCCCCGCGCCTGCACCCATTACGGAGCAAGGGGATTTGGAAGTTACCTCGCAGGCAAGTATCCTCGCCAACGCTGGTCCCAGCACCAGCCACCGCGCCCCGACCGAGATCCCATCGTCACCCACGCCCGCACCCTCCGGCACATTGGCCCCTGCTGCCGCAGCTTCGGCCACCGCCCCGCGCCCGCCGGAGCCGGCGGCCGCCACCACTCCCAGTTCCGCCGCGGCCATCGAAACCATCCTTGCGCGCCTGGCTCCTGAGCCGACACCAGTGACCGCCCGCGAGACGGGTTCCGCCACCACAGCCAGCACCACATCACCCGTCGCCGGCACGTTGCAAGGAGTCGGAACGCCCGTGGTCATGGTCATTCCGGGAAACCCGATGCTGCTGATTGCCTTTGGATCATTGATGCTCATCGCGGCGTTGGCGCTTGGACTAGCGGTGCTCCGGCACCGGCGCCCTCCTGCCGGCGCCAGCTTGATCACCCAATCCATGGAGCGACGCTAGAACGCGCCACCCATCGCGCTTCCCAAACCCGCCCCCTCAGTTTAGCCGGAACAACGCGTTTGGATTTTCGATCCGGTGACGGGCAAGACGGCCTGGCTGCCGGCATGACACCAGACGGCGCGTTGCCTTCGGAAAAGAACAGGCTGGCAACGCCGGGCGCGGTCCGGCGGCAGAAGGTTTCCGTTTACTTCGCGCGATGCCCGTGGTTAACCTGCGCCCATGTCAGAGTTTGCCGAATATGTGAATCACGGGGCGTCACTCATCACTCCCCGGGTCGTCGATAACGTCCTGCGCCAGCTCCCGATCTGGAAGATCGAGTTCACGCAGATCAACGCCCCCAAGTTCCCCCATCTCGTCGACCAGCTCGAGTTTCTCGCGGACGCCGTGGAAGATTTCGCCGAGGGGGCGCACAAGGATCTCCCCTTCTACGCGGTGGCCCAGGCCGTCTTCGCGCTCACTTACGCCCACAAGAAGGTCGATGTCATTCCGGACCTGATTCCGAACCTCGGACGCGCGGATGATTCGAGCGTGGTTCGCACCGTCCTGATTCAAAACGAAAAGGCGTTCGCGAAGTACGCCGCCGAGATGGGCTTCAGCTGGTCGAAGATTACCAGCAAGCCGTAATCCGTTTTCACCAGGGCCGGCCCGCTTCCCGTGTCGCATGGCGACTTTCACCAGACAACGCGCCTCCTCCGGGTTCATCGCCACGGTGCTGGGCTGCATCCTGTTCCTCGCGGGCTGCGTCACGTCGCATCGGGCGTTTGATCCGCTTGCGGAAGGCCGCCCCTTCGCGAAGGAGATCAACGCCTTCACGGCGTCGGACGCCACGAATCCCCCGCCGCGCGGAGCGATCCTCTTCATTGGCAGCTCCAGCATCCGGCTCTGGAAAACGCTGAAGCAAGATTTCCCTGACCTCACCGTCATCAATCGCGGCTTCGGCGGATCGCAGATCATCGACTCGGTCAACTACGCCGACCGGATCGTCTTTCCCTACAAGCCCCGTCACATCGTGATGTACGCGGGCGGCAACGACATCAACGCCAGGAAATCCCCACAGCAGGTCTTCGCCGATTTCAAAACCTTCGTCGCCCAGGTCCACGCCGAACTCCCGCGTGCCAAAATCTCCTACATCTCCATCGCGCCCAACCCGGCGCGCTGGTCGCAGATCGGCGAAGTTCGTGAAGCCAACCGGCTCATCGGGGAATTCACCCGCACCGACCGCCGGCTCGCTTTCATCGACACTTTCTCCCACATGCTCGGCGCGGACGGCCGGCCGCTGCCGGATATTTATGTCGACGACCATCTGCACATGAACCCGAAGGGCTACCTGATTTGGAAGGAAATCGTGGGCCGCCACCTGCGCCAGCAATAGCCTCAGCACCGCAGCCGCGCCTTCAAAATCCGCGCTTTGCAAACAGCCCGCCATTTCCTACTCTCCCGCCCTCGCTGGTTCGGAAGCTGACTCAGGCAACATCCCCGGCGGCAACAGCTCAGATCACTCAATGGCACTCATCGTTCAGAAATATGGCGGCACGTCAGTCGGCAACCCCGACCGCATCAAGAACGTCGCCGCGCGCGTCGCCAAGTATCGTGAACGCGGCGATCAAGTCGTCGTCGTCGTCTCCGCCATGAGCGGCGTCACCGACGGCCTCATCAAGCTCGCCAAGGAAATCATGCCCCTGCCCAGCGAGCGCGAGATGGACATGCTCCTGGCCACCGGCGAACAGACGACCATCGCCCTCACCGCGATGGCGCTCCACGCGCTGAACATTCCCGCCGCCTCCCTCACCGGCGCGCAGGCCGGCATCGTGACCGACGGCGTCCACACCAAGGCGAAGATCGCGAACATCACGCCCAGCGAAGTCCACAAGCTCCTCAACGGCGGCAACGTCGTCATCGTCGCGGGCTTCCAGGGCCAGACGCGGGACGGCGCGATCACCACGCTCGGCCGCGGCGGCTCCGATCTCACCGCCATCGCGCTGGCCGCCGCGTTGAAGGCGGACCTCTGCCAGATCTACACGGACGTGGACGGCGTTTACACCACCGACCCGCGCATCGTCCCCAACGCGAAGAAGCTCGCCGAGATTTCCTACGACGAGATGCTCGAGCTCGCCAGCCTCGGCGCCAAGGTCATGCAAAGC
>JBDHQG010000008.1:0-20977 GCA_039806925.1 Limisphaerales bacterium | reverse complement strand
CGAAGAAGCGATCCGGCTCACGCCGGATGCTACAGGTGGAATTCGCGCGGTCAGCTTCGATGTCGGCGGCACGTTGATCGAACCGTGGCCGTCGGTCGGCCACGTTTATGCCGAGGCCGCCGCCCGGTTCGGTATTCAAGGAGTCGCGCCGGACGCATTGACCCGCCAGTTTCGCGCGGCCTGGAAGGCGCGTCGCGCGTTCGACTATTCACGCGAGGCGTGGCGCGAGCTGGTGAACGCGTCTTTCGCCGGGCTCTGGCCGGAGCCGCCGGGCCTCGATTGCTTCGACGCGATGTACGACGCCTTCGCCCGGCCGGAGCCGTGGCGGATTTTCGATGACGTAATCCCGACGCTGGCGGCGGTGCGCGAGCGTGGCTGGAAGCTCGCCGTTGTTTCGAACTGGGATGAACGCCTGCGTCCGCTGCTGCGCGAGTTGAAGCTGATCGATCATTTCGACGCGGTGGTGATCTCGCACGAGGCCGGCGTCACCAAGCCCGCGCCACAAATCTTCCGGCGTGCGGCGGCGCAATTGAACCTGCCCGTCGAAGACATCCTGCACGTCGGCGACAGCGCGGCGGAGGATTGCCTCGGGGCGCGGGCGGCTGGAATGCGTTCGTTGCTGCTGGATCGAAGGGGCGGAAGAGCGGAGCCCGACGCCGTTCGCTCCCTCGCGGCGGTGCCCGACTTCGCCGGGCGCTGAGTCGCCACGGGAAATCCCGATTAGCGCGATTCACCCGCAGGGAAGTGACTCTTATACTTGAACCCCCGCGTTGACTTGGCCGACGCGGGCTTAATAGATTCCCCAACCATCAGCCGGATGTGGTCCGGCCATCGACTCCATGAATCTGATCAATCGAGTCTGGCAATCGTCCCTGGGGAAAAAATACATCATGGCTCTCACCGGCTGTGCTCTGTTCGCGTTCCTCATCGGGCATCTGCTGGGCAATCTCCAGGTCTTCGGCCAGCCCGAACTCATCAACACCTACGCGCACTTCCTCAAGTCGAAGCCCGGCCTGCTCTGGGGCGCGCGGCTCGGTCTGCTCGCGTGCGTGGGGCTGCACATCCTCGCGGCGGTGCAACTCACCACGATGAACAAGGAGGCGCGTCCGCAAGGTTACGTGGGCGGTTCCGCTTACGGCGCATCGAAGGCGTCGCAATACATGATCGTGAGCGGGTTGGTGATTCTCGCGTTCGTGCTCTATCATCTCGCGCACTTCACGGCGCTGCTGCCGGGCGTGAACGGCACGGGCGACTTCCGCAAACTCACGACAGTGCTTCACGGTGAGGCGGTGCCGGATGTTTACGCGATGATGATTCTCGGCTTTCAGGTCTGGTGGGTCGTGGCGTTTTACCTCATCGCCCAGTGGATGCTCTTCAATCACCTCGGTCACGGACTCGCGAGCATGTTCCAGTCGCTCGGTTTGCGGAACCACGTCTGGTGGCCGCGCGTCCAGGGCTTCGCCAAGCTGGCTAGCATCGCGATATTCATTGGCTACGCGATCATCCCGGTTTCGATCTTCCTGCGCATCGTCGGCGCGGACTACGCCGAAAAGGCGAAGCATCAATTCTCGCAATCGTCACCGCCCGCCGCCGCGCTCGTTGCTGAAGTGAACGGAAAGGAGGCGAAGTAACATGGCCACGCTGAATTCCAACATCCCCGCCGGCCCGCTGGTGTCGAAGTGGGAGAAGCACAAGTTCTCCACCAAGCTCATCAACCCGGCCAACAAGCGGAAATACAAAATCATCGTCGTGGGCGCGGGCCTCGCCGGCGCGTCGGCTTCGGCCACACTCGCGGAGCTGGGCTACGAAGTTCACAACTTCGTCTTCCATGATTCGCCCCGGCGCGCGCACTCGGTTGCCGCGCAGGGCGGCATCAATGCGGCGAAGAATTACCAGAACGACGGCGACTCGGTGCATCGCCTCTTCTATGACACGATCAAGGGCGGCGACTTCCGCGCGCGTGAGGCGAACGTGCATCGTCTCGCGGAAGTGTCGGTGAACATCATCGACCAGTGCGCGGCGCAAGGCGTGCCCTTCGCCCGCGAATACGGTGGCCTGCTCGATAACCGCTCGTTCGGCGGCGCGCAGGTGTCGCGCACGTTCTACGCGCGCGGTCAGACCGGCCAGCAGCTTCTGCTCGGCGCATATTCCGCGCTGTGCAAGATGATCGGCAACGGCGGGGTGAAGTCTTACACGCACTCCGAGATGCTCGATCTCGTGGTCGTGGACGGCCATGCGAAGGGCATCATTGTTCGCAATCTTCAGACCGGCGAAATCACGCGGCACAGCGGCGACGCGGTCGTGCTGGCGACGGGCGGTTACGGCAACGTCTATAACCTCTCGACCTACGCGCGCGGCTCGAACGTCACCGCCAGCTGGCGCGCTTACAAACGCGGCGCGTGCTTCGGCAACCCTTGCTACACGCAGATTCATCCGACCTGCATCCCGGTGAGCGGCGATTATCAGTCGAAGCTCACGCTGATGAGCGAATCACTCCGCAACGACGGCCGTGTCTGGGTGCCGAAGAAGAAGGAGGATTGCGGCAAGAAGCCGGCGGACATCGCCGAAGGCGACCGCGATTACTACTTGGAGCGGATGTATTCCGCGTTCGGCAATCTCGCTCCGCGCGACATCGCGTCACGCGCGGCCAAGACGGTTTGCGATGAAGGACGCGGCGTTGGTGAAACCGGTCTTGGTGTCTATCTAGATTTCTCTGCCGCCATCGCGCGGCTTGGCGAGGCCAAGGTGCGCGAGCGCTACGGCAACTTGTTCGCGATGTACCACGAGATCACGAACGAGAGCGCCTATCAGACGCCGATGCGGATTTATCCGGCGGTCCATTACACGATGGGCGGCCTGTGGGTGGACTACAACCTGATGAGCAACGTCCCCGGTTTCTTCGTACTGGGTGAAGCGAATTTCTCTGATCACGGCGCGAACCGTCTCGGCGCGAGCGCACTGATGCAGGGCTTGAGCGACGGCTATTTCGTGTTGCCCGCGACGATTTCCGGCTACCTCGCGGGACAGAATCCCGGCAAACGTCCTGCGACCGACAACGCGGCGTTCACGCAAGCTGAGGAAAACGTCCAGACGATGACCAAGCGTTTGCTCGACAACAAAGGCAAGCGCACGCCCGACAGCTTCCACAAGGAACTCGGCAAGCTGATGTGGGAACATTGCGGCATGGCACGCAACAAGGCCGGCTTGGAAAAGGGCATCGCCGCCATCGGCGCGTTGCGTGAGGAGTATTGGAAGAACGTCAGCGTGCTCGGCGAGGCGAACGACTGGAACCAGTCGCTCGAACGCGCTGGTCGCATCGCCGACTTCATCGAACTCGGCGAACTGATGTGCCGCGACGCATTGATGCGCGAGGAAAGCTGCGGCGGCCATTTCCGCGAGGAGTATCAATACACGCCGGATGACCCGGAGACGAAACAAGGTCTCGTGAACCCCGGCGACGTGAAGCGCCGCGACGACCAGTTCGCCTTCGTCGCCGGATGGGAATACGCGGGCGCACCCGACAAGGCTCCCATCTTGAACAAGGAACCACTCGTGTATGAGGAGGTTCACATGAGCACGCGCTCCTATAAGTGATGAAAACTTGAGGTCACAATTTGTGACCTCAAGATACGAGTCATGAACAAATCCAACCTCATTCCTGCCGAGCGCATCGAGCGCCGGATTCTGCTCCTGCGTGGGCAGAAGGTGATGCTGGATTTTCAGTTGGCGGAGCTATACGAGGTCGAGACCAAGGCGCTCAACCAGGCGGTGAAGCGGAACATCGAGCGATTCCCGGAAGACTTCATGTTCCAGCTTAAGGAGGAAGAAATGCTCCAAGTTTCAAGGTCACAAATTGTGACCTTGAACGACGGCATCCGGTCACAGTTTGTGACCGGATCATCCCCAAAGCATAGAATTACGGGCAAATCTGGCCAGGATATGCGGTCACAAATTGTGACCGCATCGAAGCGCAACGTTCGCTTTTTACCCTACGCCTTCACCGAGCAAGGCGTCGCCATGCTCTCCAGCGTGTTGCGCAGCCCGCGCGCGGTGCAGGTGAACATCGCCATCATGCGGACGTTTGTGCAGCTTCGGCAGATGCTCGCCTCGAATGCCGGCCTCGCGAAAAAGCTGGCGGCACTGGAGGCGAAGTATGACGAGCAGTTCAAGGTAGTTTTCGACGCCATCCGCGAATTGATGTCCAAGCCGTCGCCGCTGACCGGCGGCGAGATGGGCTTCCACACGCTGATGCCGGCCAGGACTGCGAAACGAAATCCACGGCGAAACCCACGGAATAGATTGTCATGAAAGTCACACTCAAAGTCTGGCGGCAGAAGAACGCCCACACGCCCGGCGAATTCAAGACCTACACCACGCCTGGCCTGAACGAGAACATGTCGTTCCTCGAAATGCTCGACGTCGTGAACGAAGAGCTTGCGAACAAGGGCGAAGAGCAGATCGCCTTCGACCACGATTGTCGTGAAGGTATCTGCGGCACCTGCTCGTGCGTCATCAACGGCAAGCCGCACGGTCCGCATCAGGGCGTGGCGACGTGCCAGACTTACATGCGCAGCTTCCGCGATGGCGACACGATTGTCGTCGAGCCGTTTCGCGCGAAGGCATTTCCGCTCATCAAGGACTTGGTCGTGGACCGCAAGGCGTTCGACCGCATCCAGCACGCGGGCGGGTTCATCAGCGTCCGCACCGGAGCCGCGCCGGACGCGAACTCCATTCCCGTCCCGAAGGAGAATGCCGACCTCGCGATGGACGCCGCCCAGTGCATCGGCTGCGGCGCCTGCGTGGCGGCGTGCAAGAATGCGAGCGCCATGCTGTTCGTGGCGGCGAAGGTTTCGCATCTCGGCCTCATGCCGCAGGGCCAGCCCGGGCGCTACCGTCGCGTGAAGGCGATGGTGGAGCAGATGGACGCGGAAGGTTTCGGCGGCTGCACGGTCACCGGAAGCTGCGAAGCCGTCTGCCCGAAGGAAATCTCGCTCGACTTCATCGCGCGGATGAACCGCGACTACGGCGTGGCCCTGCTCAAGGGCGAGCCGAAGGCGATGAAGGGCGGCGGCGCGGGCTGATTCATTCGACGGCAACGGGAGTCGTCCGTGTTGGGCGGCGCTCCGGGTTTCGGGTTCCACTGGCCCGCTGATTTTTGTTTTGCTGTTGCGTGGAGGTGGTTTCGTTTTGCAATGGCTTTGACTCAGCCTGTCCGGTTTGCCTAGCCTAGGCTGCATGATTATCGCGCCCTCGCTGCTCGCCTGTGACTTTGGCAAATTTGCCAGGGAGGCCGTTCGCGCGAGCAAGGCGAAGGGGGACTGGCTGCACCTCGACATCATGGACGGCCATTTCGTGCCGAACATCTCGTTTGGTCCCGAAGTCGTTCGCGTGCTGCGTCCGCTGACGAAGATGACGTTCGATGTGCATCTCATGTGCTCGAAGCCGGAGATTTTGCTGGAGCCTTTCGCGAAGGCGGGCGCGGATTTGATGAGCGTTCATGTCGAGCTCGGCGAGCGGGTTCCCCAGTTGCTTTGGAAGATCCGGTCCTTGGGCGTGAAGGTGGGCCTGGCGGTCAATCCGCCCACGGCGATCTCGAATGTCGAGCCCTACTTGAACCAAATCGACCTGCTGCTGATAATGACCGTCAATCCCGGCTTCGGCGGCCAGCCGTTCATTCAGGAGATGCTTCCCAAAATCCAGCAGGCGGCTGCGTGGCGACGCGAGCGTGGGCTGAGCTTCCGCATCGAAGTGGACGGCGGCATCAACCAGAAGACCGCCGTCGATTGCGCCCGTGCCGGCGCGGACACGTTTGTCAGCGGGACGGCGCTGTTCGGCCAGCGCCAGCTGGCGCGCGCGATTTCCAAGATGCGCGACGGCGTGACTCGCGCGGCGGCGGACTTGCGGCCCTCGGCTCTCACGCTGACAACGTAGTCCGCCGCCGGGGGATTGCGTCCAGGCGTTTCCCGGTTGTGCGACTCCACGCTGGACGCCTCCCGCTGTTTCTCCTAACCTCCGATTGTGCCTGCTGCACCAAAGTCTGCCACCCAAGCCGGTTCCCCGAAGGAACTCCCGTTTGAGGAGGCGTTGCAAAAGCTGGAATCCGTCGTGGAAGCGATGGAGTCCGGCGATCTGCCTTTGGAATCGCTGCTGGCCAGATTCGAGGAAGGCACCCGGCTGGTGAAGACCTGCCAGACCAAGCTCGAAGAAGCCGAACTGAAAATCAGCAAGCTGGAAAAGAATGCCGCGGGCGAGCCGGTGCTCAAACCCGCCGATGAGTCCCTCCTCGATAATGAATAGACCTATGAGCCGTTACCTCGACATGGTGGACAGCCCCGAGCACGTCAAAAAACTGACGCTCGATCAGCAGAAGCAGCTCGCCGAAGAAATCCGGCACGAGCTGATCGTGAAGCTGGCGAAAAACGGCGGCCACCTCGGACCGAACCTCGGCGTCGTCGAGATGACCATCGCGCTGCACAACGTCTTTTCCACGCCCAAGGACAAGTTCGTCTGGGACGTGAGCCACCAGTCCTACGTCCACAAGATTCTCACCGGACGCAAGGATCGCTTTCACACCATTCGCACGACGGACGGCCTGAATGGCTTCTCGCTCCGCACCGAGAGCGAGCACGATTGCTTCGGCGCGGGCCACGCCGGCACCGCGCTATCCGCCGCGCTCGGCATGTGCGCGGCGCGCGATCAGCGCGGCACGGATGAGCATGTCGTCTGCATCTTCGGCGACGCGGCGCTGACGAACGGCGTTTCCTTCGAGGCGCTGAACAACATCGCGCACACGACGAAGAAATTCATCGGCATCCTCAACGACAACGAGTGGAGCATCGCCAAGAACGTCGGTGCCATCGCGAATTACCTCAACAAACTCATCCGCCATCCGCGCTACAACCAGCTCCAGAAGGACGTGGAACGCTGGCTCAGCCGGATGCCGAAAGGCCAGCTCGCCATCGCGCTCGGACACAAGGCCGAGGAGGCGATCAAGGGCGCGGTCACCGAGGTCGCGCTCGAACAAACCGGCAGCAAGATCGATTCGGATGGTCGCGGCGGTTTCGGCAGCAGCCTGATTTTCGAGGAGCTGGGTTTGCGTTACTTTGGGCCGATTGACGGCCACAATCTCGCGCTCGTCACGGAAGTGCTCGAGTTTGCGAAGTCCTGCGACGAACCCATCGTCATCCACATGCTGACGAAGAAGGGCAAGGGATTCGAGGCCGCGCTGCAATCGCCGGAGAAGTTCCACGGCCTCGGGCCTTACGACGCGCAGACCGGCGCGACGCTTCCCGCCAAGGCAGGAACGCCGCCCGCGTATCAAGACGTTTTCGGCCAGACGATGGTCAAGCTCGCGCAGAAGGACAATTCCATCGTCGGCATCACCGCCGCGATGCCGACGGGCACCGGCCTGAAGTTTTTGGAGAAGGCGATGCCCGGACGTTACTACGACGTCGGCATCGCCGAACAGCACGCCGTCACCTTCGCCGCCGGCATGGCGACGATGGGGTTCCGTCCGGTGGTCGCGATTTATTCGACGTTCCTCCAGCGCGCCTACGATTGCATTCATCACGACGTGTGCCTGCAGGACTTGCCCGTGATCTTCTGCATGGACCGCGCCGGTCTTTCCGCCAACGACGGCCCGACGCATCACGGCCTGTTTGACATCGCCTACCTCCGCTGCCTCCCGAATGTCATCGCGATGGCGCCGAAGGATGAGGATGAACTGGCGGACATGATGTTCACCGCCACGCACCAGAAGCACCCGACGTTCATCCGTTATCCGCGTGGCGCGGGCGAAGGCGTGCCGGTCAAGGACCAGCCCAGGTTGCTGGAAATCGGCAGGGGCGAAGTCATCCAGGATTTCTCGTCGGCGCGCGGACACAAGGTCACGTTCTTCGCGCTGGGCAACATGCAGTCCGTCGCGAAGAAGGCCGCGGCCCAACTCGCCGCCGAAGGTTTCAACTGCGCGATCATCAACCCGCGTTTCACGAAGCCAATCGACGCGGAACTCCACGAGCGTTTCGCCAGTGTGTCCGAAGTCGTCGTCACGCTCGAAGATCACGTCCTCATGGGCGGCTACGGCAGCACGGTGCTCGAACACCTCAGCGAGAAGCGCATTCACACGCCGGTCGTGCGCATCGGCTGGCCGGACCAGTTTATCGAGCACGCCTCGACGGTGGATTACCTCCGCGAGAAGCACGGTCTGACCGCTGAGAACGCGGTCGCGAAGGTGAAGGCGCAGTTCAATGCCGCGCCGGTGATGCCCGCCTCCAGCGAGCAGCCGAAGCCGAAGCTGGCTTGAAGCGGCGCGTCCCATTTCATCATCCCGAATCTCACGACCCTCCCCGCCTTGGGGAGGGTTTTTTGTTGCGGGCTTCGGGTTGGCGATGAACATCCTTTGAAGGATAGCTCCGGGAAAAACGTCGGTTTCTCCAACAACAGCAACCAGTTCAATGGCTGATATGAAGCGCTTCCCTGATTGCCGGATTTTTCGACGTGAGCCCGCTGAATCGAACTTGTCCCGCGTGCTTCCGACGTGGTTCGCCGCCGCCTGTGCCGCGCTCCTGACGGTCGCGGTGGCGGAAGCGGCCGAGGTGTCGGGCTTCGATTACTTTGAGAAGCATGTGCGCCCGGTGCTGGTGGACCACTGCTACGGCTGTCACAGCCCGCAGGCGGAGAAGGGGATCAAGGGCGGGTTGTCGCTCGATACCAGGGACGGCTTGCTCAAGGGCGGGGAAAATGGTCCGGCCATCGTCGCGGGAGATCCCGACAAGAGCCTTCTCATCAAAGCCATTCGTTATCACGACGAGAACCTGCAGATGCCGCCCAAGGGCAAGAAGCTTCCCGGCGAACAAGTCGAAGCGCTGGTGGCGTGGGTGAAGATGGGCGCGCCCGATCCGCGAACCGGTCCGGTCGCGGTGAAGGATTCCAAGGAGCAGGCCGCGAAGCACTGGGCGTTTCAACCGGTGAAACAGCCGGCGGTTCCGAATGTGCGGAACAAGAAGCAGGCGCAGAGTTCGGTCGATTCATTTTTGCTCGCGAAGCTGGAGGAAAAAGGGCTTTCGCTTTCCCCTCGTGCGGACAAACGGACGCTGATTCGTCGCGCCTGCTACGATCTGACCGGGCTGCCGCCGTCCGATGCCGAGGTGGCCGCGTTTGAGAAGGATCGTTCCCCGGACGCCTTTGCAAAACTGGTGGACCGCCTGCTCGACTCGCCGCGCTACGGCGAGCGCTGGGCGCGTTACTGGCTGGACGTCGCGCGGTATGCGGACACCAAGGGCTACGTCTTCGAGGAGGAGCGGCGCTACCCGTATTCCTACACGTATCGCGACTGGGTGATTCGCGCGCTGAACGAGGATCTGCCGTACGACCAGTTCCTGATTCAACAACTCGCGGCGGACCTGCTGCCGCTGGGCGAGGACAAACGTCCGCTGGCTGCGCTGGGGTTTCTCACCCTCGGACGGCGTTTCTTGAACAACCAGTCGGACATCATCGATGACCGGATCGACGTCGTCAGCCGCGGCACGATGGCTCTCACTGTCGCCTGCGCGCGCTGTCACGATCACAAGTCCGATCCGGTGCCGACCAAGGATTATTATTCGCTCTACGGCGTGTTCGCCTCCTGCAACGAACCCGGCGAGAAGCCGCTGCTCGGCTCGAAATCCATGCCGAAGGAATATCCCGAGTATCTCGAGGAACGGAAGAAACGTTCGGATGAACTGGAGAATTACCGTCAGGGCAAGGAGGAGGAGATCCGCACGAAGATTCGCGGCCAGGTGGGCGACTACCTGCTGGTGGTTCACGATTCCTCCATCGCGGATGAAGACAAGAAGGAGGGGCTTGTTCGCGAGCGCAAGCTGCAGCCGTCGCTCTCGCGCCAGTATAAAAAGGCGCTGAAGGATTGGGGCACGAAGACGAATCCGATCTTTGCGGCGTGGGTCGAGTTCACCGCGTTGCCGGCGACGAATTTCGCCCCGGGAGCACGCGAGGTCGCCGCCAGATTGAAAGCCTCGTCCGCCATCAATCCTGTCGTGACGGAGCGCCTGCTGGGCCGCGGGCCGCCGTCGTCACTGGAGGAAGCGGCCGGGCGTTTGAACAAGCTCTTCGCTGAAATCGATCTGGAATGGCGCACGTTGTTGACCAACACCCCGGCGGCCCGGGCGCTGGGCAATCCCGATCGCGAGGCGCTCCGGCAGGTGTTGTACGCGGACGGCACACCGGTCATGTCGCTCGACAGCGGCGAGCTCCTGCGCTTCACCGATACTCCCGTGCAGCAAAAAGTCCGCGCGCTCAAACGCAAGCTGGATGAAGTGGACGCCACCCATCCCGGCGCGCCGCCGCGGGCCATGTCGCTGGCGGACAATCCCACGCCGACGGAACCCGTCGTGTTCAAGCGCGGCAATCCGGGCAATCACGGCGACAAGGTGCCGCGGCAGTTTCTCGAAGTCGTTTCGGGCCCGAAGCGCCAGCCCTTCACCAAGGGCAGCGGCCGGCTGGAGATGGCGCGGGAGATCGCGAGCAAGGACAACCCGCTGACGGCCCGCGTCTTCGTCAACCGCGTCTGGATGTATCATTTCGGCACGCCGTTCGTCCGCACGCCGAGTGATTTCGGGCTGCGCTCGGATCCGCCGTCGCATCCCGGGCTGCTGGATTATCTCGCGGCCCGCTTCATGGCGGAAGGCTGGTCGGTCAAGAAGCTGCACAAGCTCATCATGCTCTCCGCCGCGTATCAGCAGGCCAGCGATGACAACCCGAAGTCCTCGAAGATCGATCCGGCGAACCAGCTTTACTGGCGCATGAACCGCCGCCGCCTCGATTTCGAGGCCATGCGCGACACGTTGCTGGCGGCGTCGGGCAGCCTCGATCTGACGCCGGGCGGTCGCGGGGTGGAGATGACGACCGAGCCGTTTACCATGCGGCGGACGGTCTATGGATTTGTCGAGCGCCAGAACCTTCCGGGCATGTTCCGCACGTTTGATTTCGCGAGCCCGGATACGACGAGCCCGCAGCGCTTCAGCACCACGGTGCCGCAGCAGGCGCTCTTCCTGATGAACAGCCCGTTCGTGATCGATCGGGCGAAGAGCCTGCTGGCGCGTCCCGAAGTGAAGGCCGCGCCGGATGACGAGGAGAAGATTCAGCAGATGTACCGCATTGCCTTCCAGCGCGCGGCCGACAAGGACGAGGTGAAGCTCGCGCGGCAGTTTGTGTCGACGCAGACGACGGCGGAGCAGCCGCCCGAGCCGCCGGCTTGGAGCTACGGGTTCGGCCGGTTCGACGAGGCGACGAAACGAACGGAGGGCTTCAAGCCGTTGCCGCACTGGACCGGTTATGCGTGGCAGGGCGGCGAGAAGCTTCCTGACGCGAAGCTGGGCTGGGTGCTGCTCAGCGCGGACGGCGGGCATGTGGGCAATGACCAGAACCATGCCGCGATCCGCCGCTGGCGCGCGCCGCGCGATGGCACCGTGCGCATTGACGGCGAGCTGAATCATCCGAGCGACAAGGGCGACGGCGTCCGCGCGCGGATTGTCTCCAGCCGCACCGGGTTGCTCGGCGAATGGACGGCGAAGAACAACAAGACGCCGGTGAAATTGGAACGGGTCGAGGTGAAACGTGGCGACTGGATCGATTTCGTCGCCGACTGCCGTCAGAGCGTCGAGTTCGATTCGTTCCACTGGTCGCCCGCGGTGAAGCTGAACTCAGCTTCGAGGGATGCCGTGGATGAAGTCCGCGAGTGGAGCGCCAGGACGGATTTCAACGGCCCGGCCAGGGCTCCCGAAAGGCGCTCGCTCACGCCCTGGGAAAAGTATGCGCAGGTCCTGCTGCTGGCGAACGAGCTGATGTTCATCGATTGACCGGGCGTTGCGCTTCATCGGGTGATTCCCATAGCGCCCGTGATTTTCGCCATTCCAGGAGCAGTTCCCTGAACCGTTGCACCGGCGGGGAATCATCGTGCTCGGCCCAGACGAAGACCAGCGGCACGGTGGCCTCCGGCCGCAGGGGGACGAACTTCACCGTTCCGGAACCGGTGACGACGGAATCCGTGACGACTCCGACGCCAGTTCCTGCTTCCACGTAGCTGAGCACCGTTCCGATCAAGCTCGGAGTGTGCGCCAGCTTGGGAGGGAATCCAGCCCGGCGGCAGCCCGCCAGGACGGCGTCGTGCAGCCCCATGCCCTCGCGCCGGGCGAGCACGATGAGAGGCTCGCGCCTGAGCTGGGACCACGGCAGGAAACTGCGCCGGGCGAAGGGATGGCTGGTAGGAACGACGATTCCCAATGGTTCTTCCCGCAGCGTGATGGTGCGGAGCCCCAGGGCCTCGTGCGACAGCACCGGCCGCGTGAGCCCGGCGGAAAGACGGCCCTTGGAAACCATCTCCCAAACGCGTTCGGGCGTCCGCTCCTCCAGGTGCAACGACACGAGTGGATAACGCCGGCGGTATTCATGCAGCAGCCGGCCTAGGAACGGCGCGGTCGGCGGCCCGATGTAGCCGAGGCGCAGCTCGCCCTCCTCGCCTGACGCCGCGCGACGCACGCGGCGCAGCGCCTCCTCCCAGCGCTCGAGCAGAACCCCGGCCTCGTGGAGCAGGGTCGCCCCCGCCGGAGTGAGGCGGACGTGATGGCGCGATCGATCGAGCAACGCGGCCCCCAGCGTGGTTTCAATTTCCTTCACGGCGCGGCTGAGGGCGGGCTGGGCGACGCGGAGACGCCGCGCGGCGCGCGAGTAGCTGCGTTCTTCCGCCACGGCCTGGAAGTATCGAATGTGCCGGAGGTCCATGACTGGTGCCGTGATGCCAGCACGGCATCACGCTCATAGCGAGATTATATTTCCGTTCCTACGGCTGCCTTGGCAAATTGCGGCCATGACCAACCTGCAGCTGGCCATTCAATTCTTTTTTCAGATCGCGGTGATTCTGTTGTTCTGCCAGATCATCGGGCGCATCGCGCAGCGCCTGGGCCAGCCGCAGGTCGTCGCGGAAATGCTCGCCGGCGTCCTGCTGGGGCCGTCGCTGCTCGGCCTGTTCTGGCCGGAAATTTCGGCAAAAATTTTCCCGAAGGACTCGATGAAGGTGCTCTTTCCCGTCTCGCAACTGGGGCTGGCGGCCTACATGTTCGTGGTGGGACTCGAGTTCCGCGTGGACATCGTTCGGAAAAAGTTCCACAGCGCCGTGGCCGTCTCCGTCGCCGGGATGCTGACGCCGTTTGTCCTCGGCGCGGGCCTTGGCTGGTACTTCTTCCATCACACGTCGCTCTTTCCGCAGAAGACCGGCCTGATGGAAGCGATGATCTTTCTCGGAGCGTCGATGTGCATCACCGCCTTTCCGATGCTTGCGCGCATCATTCACTTCAAGCGTCTGGCGGGAACCACCATGGGGACCGTGGCCCTGGGTGCCGGCGCCATTGATGACGCCGCCGCCTGGGGACTGCTGGCGGTGGTGCTCGCGAGTTTTGATGACAATATAAGCCATGCCATCGTGAACATCGCCGGCGGCATTGGCTATGTCAGCCTGGCCTTCTTCATCATCCGTCCGCTTTTGGCGCGCTGGGGACGGGGCATTGAAGCGCGTGGTGAACTGTCGGACAGCGAGTTTGTCCTCTGCCTGGCGTTGATGTCGCTTGGCGCATGGTTCACGGACCTGATCGGCCTGCACGCCGTGTTCGGCGCGTTCATCATGGGAATCGTCATGCCGCGCGGAGTGGTTGCCAAAGCGTTGATGGATCGCATCCAGCCGCTGACCGTCGCGCTGTTGCTGCCGCTGTTCTTCACGTTCTCGGGGTTGAACACGCAGATCGGCCTGCTCGACTCGGGGTATCTCTGGCTCATGGCGTTCCTCGTGATGATGGCGGCGGTCGGCGGCAAGGGTGTGGCCTGCTGGCTGGCGGCGCGGGCCACCGGGATTTCCAATCGCGAAGCGCTCGGCATCGGCACGCTCATGAACGCGCGCGGCTTGATGGAGCTGATCATCATCAACATCGGCCTTCAACGGGGCATCATTTCACCGGCGCTCTTCGCCACGCTGGTCATCATGGCGGTCGCCACCACCCTCATGGCCTCTCCGATATTTGACTTCCTCGTCAGCCGCAACCAGCCGGCGTCCGATCCGGATTCCTCCAAGGTGCCCGTGCCCGATTCCCCCGCGCTATAGCCACAGTGGCTTCAATATGCGGCCCGGGAGAATTGACATGCGTTCGCCGTAATGAATACTCTCGCGCCGGTGTTGTTCAGGTCTTCCAAAACGTTTCTTGGCTTGTCGCTGGCCGTGCTGCTTGGTGCGCATTGGCTGTTGCTGCAATCCGTCGCGTGGGTGGGCATGATCATCACCTACTCGCAGACCTCGACGTTGTCGGAGGCCATCTCGATGACGTTCGACGGCGAACATCCGTGCCGGATGTGCATCGCGGTGAAGGAGGGCAAGAAGGCGGAGAGCAAGCAACTCCAGTTGAAGCCGGAGTTGAAGTTCGATTTTCTCTGCATGGAGGCGTCGTCGTTCCTGCCGCCCTTGCTGCCCGTGACACTCCTGACGCCGGGTTCGATGCTTGCCTGTCCCCGAAGCGAAGCTCCGCCCGGTCCTCCTCCTCGAATCGCCTGATCCCTCCCTCGTGACGCTGCTGCTGTGATGGCCGTGGCGTCTTGCGTTCACCACCGGCACACGGGCCTGGTGATGAACCGTTCCCTCAACAGGTATCTCCGCCACGACAGGTTCGTGGGGAAATGGTCATGCGAAAGTTCATCCGCGGTTTCACGCTCATTGAGTTGCTGGTGGTGATTGCGATTCTCGCGATCCTCGCCGCGCTGTTGCTGCCGGCCCTCGGGCAGGCGAAGCAACGGGCGCGCACCATCGGCTGTGTGAACAGCCTGAAACAGATCGGGCTCGCGGTTCATCTCTACGCGGATGACAACGACGACAGCCTGCCCCTTTCCTCGCACACGCGGAATTCCTGGGTGGCCACCATCGCCCCCTACGTGGGGAGCAACCTGCTTTACCGTTGCACGATGGACCGGCATCCGACCCGCCGGTTCAGCTATTGTATCAATGATTTTCTGACTCCGAATCCCTTCGGCGCGCCCGCCTTGAACTACTCCAGGGTGTCGAGCGTTCCGTCTCCGGCGGACACCTTCTACATGGCGGAAGCCTTCGAGGAGTTCACCGGTTCGGATCATTTCCATTTTGCCGAGGTGTTCACTCCGGATGCGGTCCCACAAGCCGTGGCCGAATCCTTCGTCAGCCAGGTGGCTGTGCAGAGACATCTTGGCGGGGCCAACTACCTGTTTGTAGATGCGCATGTGGAAACGATGAAGTGGCCGGCAGTCAGCAAAAGACTGGCGACCCAGGGAGACCGTCTGGTGCATCCCGAAGGCCGCCAGTGACAGACAACGCAACCACAACCAAAAAACATGACAGCATGAACAACAAGCCATTCCCAAACAACAAAACGTTCCTTCACGCAGGCGCCTTTGCGGCGGCCCTGGCCTGTGGCGCGCATTCCGTGACGGCGCAGCATCTGGAAGCTGGCGCGGCGGACGTCAACCAGGGTGATGCCCTTGTCTGGGCGAATGCCGCTGAACTGGAAGCCAGTTCGGGCTACATCCAGAACCTCACCCTGTCCACCTCCGGCCGGTATGCCGGCCTGTACAATGGCAACCTCACCTTGGTGGCGATGTCATCGACGGAAGCCGGTGGTCCGGCGCCGGGCTCCTTCATCCAGGCCGAGATTGTCTCGTTGTCCGGCCCCGCCGGAGCCTTCTTCGGCTTTTGGGAGAGCTTGGACCTTGGTGGCGGATCGGCGCCGACCTACAACATCGCGACCGGCAGCGAGGCGCTTTCGCTCCGCTATGCGCTGAGCGATGCCGCCGCGGGTGCCGGGCTGGCGGGACAGGATCCGGCCGGTCACCTGCACGGGCGTCGTTTCACGGCGACGGCTGAAGGGCTCTACACCGTGGGCTTTCGCACGGTGGACACCTCGGTGAACGGCACGGGTGGCGGCCCGATCCACGCGCCGTCGGACATCGTTTACATCAACTTCCAGGCGGTGCCGGAACCGTCCATCCTTGCCCTCGCCGGCGCCGGACTCGCGGGCCTCTGGTTCCTGCGCCGCGGACGGAATGTCTGAGATGTCCTGATGCGATTCATGGAGCGGGACGCAGCACTTGAATGCAGCCGAACACTTGCAATCTCCTGGCCGACTTCAGCCAGAATCGTTCGGTTGAGACTCCACTCAAGCCCGCGCCCCGCTCCTCCCATTCTTCGCCACCTATGAAACTTGGCAAACTTGAAAATACGCTCCGACTTCCGGGTATTTTCCTTCTTCTATTCGGCGTCCTTTCCGGACCGCCCGCCTGGGCGCAAACTCATATGCACGTCGTCGCCGGCGCGTTGAATCCCGCCGTGGGCTCGCAACTTTGCTTCGTGAACGTGGACGCCTACCTCGCTGATTCGGGTTACGTTTTCAACATGCTCCCCGCTTACAATCCACGAATTACCAATGGCAACGTGACCGGCCGCTGGATTATCACGGATCGTTTGCCCCCCGTCGTCGGTTACTACGTCGGAGGTCCAACCTTTGCCGCGGCGGCGAATGACGGCTCGGATGAATCTCCCGCAGCGGCCGGAGCACGAATCGGTTTGAAAATTGTCGGGGTCGACGGCCCGCCCGGCGGACATTGGTCCTTCTGGGAAACTTCGGGCGACGAGGAATATGGGAACACGATTACTTTTTCCCACGCCTCCGGCACGACCAACGGGACAAACACCATCATCCTGTCCGAGAACAACGGCCAGCCGGGCGCCGATCCGTATGGTCATATTCACGGGCGCGCCTTCACGGCGGATGTTCCGGGCCTCTACACCGTGTGGATGCAGTTGGTGGACGTGTCGAGGAACGGAACGGGCGGCGGGCCTTTGCATGCGCCATCGCGGCTGTATCGCTACTATTATCAGGCCGGAACCACCATCGCGCGCCTGGCACGGACGAACGGCAACATGGTGGCCACTTTCGGCACGCAGCCGTACTCGGTGGTGCGAAGTTACTCCTATTTTCTCGAGGCCCAGGACGCGCTTGATCCCCAGGCGGAGTGGGCCACGGTGGCGGGGCCCGTCACGGGCAACAACCGGCTGCAAACCCTTTCCGATCCGATTGTGAATGCAGGGCGGTTTTATCGGCTTCGCGTGATGTCGCCGTGAGGCCGGCGAGACCGAGGCCAAGCAGGCCGAGGGTGAACCCCATGTCGCCACTCGACGCAGGAAACAATCTTAAAAACCGGTCCCCTTGGTCTTGGTCTTGATGCGGCAGAGAAACATATCCGCCACGATGTAGAGGGTGGAACCGTCTTCGCCCCAGCAGCAGTTGCCCGTGGCTTCGCCGGTATTGATTGTTCCGAGATGCCTGCCGTCGGGTGAAAAAACAAAGACACCGCCTGGGCCGGTCGCAAAGAGGTTGCCCTGTTTGTCGACTTTCAAGCCGTCCGGCAATCCCTTGCGTGCCGGGCCCACCATGCTCGTGGCATCGAAGAAGACGCGGCCGGTTCCGAGGGTTCCGTCCGGCTTGACCTCAAACGCCATCCAGACTGCCTGCTTCGGATCCGAGTTTGCCACGTAAAGGGTTTTTTCATCCGGTGAGAAGGCGATGCCATTGGGCCGGGTCATTTTGTCGGTGAGAAGCGTCACCTCGCCGTCTGGTTTGAGACGGTAAACGCCTTGAAACGGTATTTCCTTCCTGGGGTCATCGACGTTTCCGACGAGGCCATACGGAGGGTCGGTGAAGTACAAGTCGCCATTGGACTTGTAAGTCAGGTCGTTCGGGCTGTTGAAACGTTTCCCGTTGTAACGATCGGCGAGCGTGACGTGCCTGCCGCCTTTCTCAATGCGCCCGATGCGGCGATCCCCATGTTCGCACAGGACCAGCCGGCCCTGGGAATCCGTGGTCAGGCCGTTGGAGCCCGGCTCGCCGCCGCGCGGTTCGGAACCGGTGTAGCCGCTGGGTTTGAGGTGGACGCTCACGCCTTCGCCTTCCTTCCAGCGATAGACGGTGTTGCTCGGCACATCGGAGAAGACCACGTAGCCGCCCTGCTTGATCCAAACCGGTCCCTCGGACCAGTCAAAGCCCGATGCGAGCTTTTGAATGGGGGCGGTGAGTTCGATCAGGCTGAAGAATTTCGGATCGTTCACTTCGAGGCTGCCGAAGGTTTCGCCCGCGTGGGAACGGACGTTGTCCGGCAACGGCTGCGGCCTGGTATGCTGACAGCCGGCGATGGCGATGGCGCCCAGGGCGAGGGTGGACGAGATGAGTCGGATGGCATTCATGGTGTGTCGTGATTTCCGCGTAGAGTCAGGAGCGCCACACGGGGCGTCAAGCGCGCAGTCGCGCGGGTTCACAGCCGGAGGAAAATTCGCCGTCGGTAGAGGAACCAGACCAGGCAAAGGCCGATTCCGATTTCGCCGAAGGACAGCATCAGGTCGCCGAAGCCGTCCGTGATGTGCGCGTCAAAGAACGCTTTGACATCCGTCCCCAGCAGGCGCGAGGCGACGCGGCGGAAACCGAGCAGGTTGTCGGCGAGGTAAACGGTGATGGGGTTCATGCCGTACCAGACGAACGGCTGGCACCACCATTGTTTCTTCCACACATCGATGACGAGGTAGAACGCTCCCAGCAGCAGCGCGCTGTAGCCGGCCGTGACGAGAACAAACGACGACGACCAGATTTTTTTGATGACGGGAAATTGTGTCCCCCACGCAAACCCGGCAATGACCGAAACCACGCCGGCCGCCATCAAGATGCCGACCTTCCTGCGTTCCTCGACGCGTTGATGGCGCAGGAGCAACCCGGCCAGCACGCCCAGCAGGCAGCTTCCAATCGCGGGAATCGTGCTCAGCAAGCCTTCGGGATCCCACGTCTTGTCCCACTTTTTCCCGGGCAGATATTTCGCGTCGACGTAGTGCGCGAGGTTCAAGCCGGGCTCGAAGACTCCCTTCAAGGAGTTGGTCGTGCCCCAGTTCAGCTGCGCGATGCTGGTGGCGGTCATCTGCCCGGCAGCCGGCTCGCCGGAGGCGTTGACGGGCCGCAGGTCGGGAAAGGGTACGAACGTCATCAACGCCCAGTAGCCAACGAGCAACCCGCCCGCGACGGACGCGATGGCCTTCCAGCGGTCCCGGAAGAGGCAGAAGATCAACGCGGCCCCGAGGTAGCAGAGCGCGATGCGGTTGAGAACGCCGAGCAGCCGGATGTCCGGCCATGCGCTGGAAAAGCCGCCGGAATAAAACAGCGCCACCGCGAACATGATCGCGAACCGGGTGAACACGCGCTTCAGCGCGCCGGCGAGGCCGTGTTGTTCGAGCGCCTTGTTCAGCGAAAAGACGATCGAGACGCCGACGATGAAGACAAACAGCGGAAAGATCAGATCATAAAAATGAAAGCCGGCCCATTCCACATGCGAGAGCTGGGAGGCAATCGTCTGCGTCACCGGATCCTTGCTGAGCTTTCCAAGGGAGGACGCAAGGGCGTCGCCGCCCATGATCCAGAACATGTCGAAACCGCGCAGGGCATCGAGCGACATCAGGCGGGACGGGGCGGGGGAGTGTGGTTCGTTGGGCATGGTGGCGGGTATTATCGTGAAGGGTTCGTTGAGGCGGGGTTTGGCTCCCGAAGATCAAGGCAGACCAGTCTGCCCTTGCTGCGCGCGTAGAAACAGCCGTCGGCGAAGGCCGGGTGCGCGCGGACGGTGAAGGGAAGTATCTGCGCGCGCATGGAGGGCTTGAAGGCGGCCGGCCGGGCCGGGGCTTGAATCAGTTCTCCACGCTCGGTCAGCACCAGCAGCTGGTCGTTCACCAGCGTGACCGTCCCGGCCTTGAGCCCCGGTTCGCTCCACAAAATCCTGCCGGTCTTCCATTCCACGCAACGGAGCTCGCAGCCCTGCTCCTGGCGGCCATCGAAGCCGTAGAGAAATCCGTCGTGATGGACCGCCGTCGCGTAGTGCGCGGACAGGACGCCGTCGCGCGCCCAGATGGTTTCGGGTCCGCGTTCGTGAAACCGAAGCAGGGCCGCCCCGGTGCCGTAGCTGGCGGAGATGAAGATCTCGTTGCCCGCGACGAGGGGCGTGGCGGCGCTGACGGAGGCGTGCATCGGCGGGCGCCACGGATGGCGGAAGAGCAGTTGTCCGCTTGGGGCATCCAGCGCGACGAGCGCCTCGCGGGTGATGACGAGCAGCCGGCGCCTGCCATCCAACGCCGCCACCACGGGCGACGCGTAGCTGGCTTCGTCATCGGTGGCCTGCCAGAGCGTTTTCCCCGTTCCCGTGTCGAACGCCACGATGCCGGCTCCACCCTGGCCGCCGATGTTGAGGATGACGGCATTGCCTTCGACGAGCGGGGAGCAGGCGATCCCGAAAAATCCTTTGCCCGACTTGAACCGGGCCCGGGTGTCCACGGCCCACAAGCGCGTGCCTTTCTCGAAATCCCAGGCGCAGAGATCGCCCTCGGCGCCGAAGGTGAACACGCGTCCGCCGGCGACGCACGGAGTGGCCCGCGGGCCGGCCTCGAAGCCGAAATCATCCCGGTAGCGGGCAGGGTATTCACCGCGCCAGAGTGGTTTGCCCGATCTCGCGTCGAGGCTTTCCACCACCTCCTTGTCGTCGGTTCGATGAATGAGGATGACTCGATTGCTGGAGACGACTGGCGCGGCGAAACTTTCGCCCGCCGGGCGTTGCCAGAGCACGTTTGGACCGTCCTTGGGCCAGGCCCGCGCGAGGTTCGAGCAGGTGGTCGCCCCGTTGCGGCTGGGGCCGAGGAATTGCGGCCAGTCCGCCGCGTGCAAGGTGCCGACGAGCAGGGACAGCGGGCCGATGCGCCGAAACATCCCGTGGAGGAAGTCCCAAAGAACGTTGTCCGTTCCGTGATTGCTCATGCTGGTTGAGAGGGGAGATTGGGCGCGCCCGCGAGAGGCAGCAAGCGAATTGAACGCACACGGAGATTTGTCGTGCAGCGCAC
>JBDHQG010000368.1:0-5055 GCA_039806925.1 Limisphaerales bacterium | reverse complement strand
TTCGGCGTGTTCTCCAGCGTCGTGACGTTCTGGTTCGTGGCCACCGGCTGGACGCCGAAGATTCGCGCGCCCACCCCCTTGGTATCGAGGGACGTTTTGCCGCTCCACGCCACCGCGTAGTTCCCGAGGTGCCGCACGGCGACCGAGGCCAGATTCTGGTTGCCCGTGGTGTATTGGTTGACCACCACCGCCGCTGCGAGGGCCGTGCAATCCGAATGATACCGTCGCGCGAACGTGTCGAGGGCGCCCGAGGAGGTCGCCTCGTAGGTGACGACAAACTCGCCGGTGGACGCCATGGCCACGGACGGGCTGTTCGCGTCATCCGACATCACTTGAAACGTCGGATAACGCAGGCTTCCATCCGACGCATAGCCGCTTCCCCACACCCCCGCGACGAACCCGAGCAGGCTGTCCACCCGGTAGAAGCAGACGAAGTTGCCGGCCGCGTCCATCGCCACCACGGGGAAGTACGCCGCGATCAGAACCTCGTCCACCTTGATGCGGGCGCCCTGCGCCGCGCCCGAGGAATTGAAACGCTGGACATAGACGTCCAGGATGACGTCATACGCGATGACGAAATCCCCCGTCGCGCTGATCGCGATGGATGGATTCTCCTCCAGGCCGCTGTCCACGCTGTTCGCCAGCTGCTCCGTGCCATCGAGCGCGGTTCCATTCGCCGCGAAACGGCGGAAAAAAATCCCGGCGGAATCCCCCGTGCCCTGCCCCTGCCACGCCACGACAAAGCCGCCGCTGGCCCGGTTCAGCGCGATCACGGAGTTCTGCTGCGCGCCGTTGGTGGTGGTGTTCACCGCGATCTCGCCGGTCAACGCCGTGCCGTTCGCCGCAAAGCGGCGCAGGTAAACGCCCGTGCCGCTTCCATCCTGCCCGTCGCTCGTCCACGTCACCACGAAGTTGCCCGAATCATCCGACGCCACGCTGGCCTGGCTTTGATCGCCCGCCGTCGTGGCGTTGACCAGAATCTCGCCGGTCAACGCCGCGCCATCCGGGGCGAAGCGCCGCGCATACACGCCCTTGCTGGCCGCGGAATCCTGGGCGCCGCTCGTCCAGACGATCACGACATTCCCGGCGTCATCGAAGGAAACCGCCTGCTGGCTGCCGCGATTCAGCGACATCGTTTCCTGTGTTTGCGCGACCGTCATGTTGGCCCTGAATTCAGCGGCCCAAGCCGTGGCCCACGACAGCATCAGCGCGACGAAAACGGCGGCGGACCGCAGGCCGGCGGGAACGCTGGGCGGGCGCAGGGCGGCGCGGCGGCCGGCGCGAATTATTTTTCGGCGGCGCGAGAAAGACGCGGCGGAACAGCCGCACGCGGCGGCCGGATGGCAGCGCGAGCCGGGCAGGCTGTGCCGCCCGGCTAGGCAGGTTGTGCCGGCGGCGCTGGCGCGCGCGTTCTGTTTTTCAGGGGCTTCAACCGGCCCGGAGATGCGGCCACGCATATCCGGGCAACCGAAAAGACGTCCATTTCGATGCATGATGATTCAGGCTGGGGAGCCGTCTCCCCGTTTCACGAAACCTCATTTAGCAGCGTCGGTGCCACAGGGGGAAAATTGCCAGGGCGGCTTGGCCGGCGAGTTGCTAGGCACCTTGTGCATGATAGTCGTCACCGGTCGCAACCCGGCGGATCGGCGTGACCGAGGTGGACGACTGCCAACCACGGAACTGCTTTGAAAAACATTCGGCTCACTCTGGCGCTGTTCGCGGCTGTCATTCCAGCCACGCTCCTGAATCCACCCACCCTGCGCGCGCAAAACGCGGCTTCGACCTCCCTGCTCCTCACCGTCGAGGGGAAGGTCGAGGCCACCACGCCGGGCACGACCGCCTGGAAACCGGCGCAGACAAATCAAACGCTCAACGTCGGCGACCGCATTCGCACCGGCGTGCGCAGCCGCGCGACCCTGCGGCTCTCCGACCAGACCGTCCTGCGCGTCAACGAGCTCACGCTCCTCGAAATTCGCCCCGCCGCCGGTGACGCGAAGCGCGCCGGGCTGGATCTCAAATCCGGCTCGACCTACTTCTTCAATCGCGGTCGTCCCTCGGAAACGGACTTCCGCACGCCCGTGGCCTCCGGGGCGATTCGTGGAACCGAGTTTCATCTCGCCGTGGCCGAAGGCGATGGCCGCACCGTGCTGACCTTGCTCGATGGCGAAGTCGCGCTGAACAATTCCGAAGGCGAACTGGCCCTCGCCGGCGGCGAGCAGGCCACCGTCGAGCCCGGCCAGCCGCCGCGCAAAACCGCCGTGCTCGATGTCACCAGCATCATCCAATGGTGCCTCTACTACCCGGCCATCCTCGACGCCGATGACCTCCGCCTCGACAAGGACACCCGCGCCGCGCTCGCCGATTCCCTCGCCGCCTATCGCGCCGGCGATCTGCTGCAAGCCCTGAGCCTTTACCCGGAAACCCGCCAGCCGTCGTCCGACGCCGAACGTGTGTACCGCGCTGCATTGTTGCTCGCCGTCGGAAAAGTCACCGAAGCCGAAACCGCCCTCGGCGGAATCCAGGCCGCCGCGCCCGCCGCCGACGCGTTGCGCAAGTTGATCGCCACCGTCGCCGGACGGGAGCCGAAGACGAGTCGCGCTCCATCGACCACCACGGAATGGATGGCCGAATCGTACTTCCAACAGGCCCAGTCCAAACTCGGCCTCGCGCTGGAAGCCGCGCGCACCGCCGCCGCGCAGTCGCCGCAATCCGGCTTCGCCGCCGTGCGCGTGGCGGAACTCGAATTCAGCCTCGGCAACACCGACGCCGCGCTCGCGGAGCTCAATCGCGGCCTCGAACTGTCGCCGCGCAACGCACAGGCGCTCGCGCTGCGTGGATTCCTGCTCGCGGCGCGGAACAAAACCGCCGCGGCTCTCGACGCCTTCGCGCAGGCCATCGCCGCCGACGGCGCGCTCGGCAACGCGTGGCTCGGCCGCGGGTTGGCGCGCATCCGCCAGGGCGATCGTCGTGGTGGATTGGCGGACCTGCAGGTCGCCGCGACCCTGGAACCGAAACGCGCCGCGCTCCGCAGTTATCTCGGCAAGGCCTACAGCCACGCGTGGGACAACGCCCGCGCCGGCAGGGAGCTCGCCCTCGCGCGCAAGATGGACCCGAACGATCCCACCGCCTGGCTCTATTCCGCGCTGGTGGACCAGGAGGAGAACCAGATCAACACCGCCGTTCGCGACCTCGAACAATCCAAGGCGGCGAACAACAACCGCGGCGTCTATCGTTCGAGCGTGCTGCTCGATCAGGATCAATCCGTGCGCAGCGCGAATCTCGCGTCGATGTATCGCGACGCCGGCCTGATCGATGTCGGCGTGCGCGAAGCCTCCCGCGCGGTGAACCACGATTACGCGAATTACTCGGCCCACCTCTTCCTCGCCAACAGCTACGACGCCATCCGCGATCCGAAGCTGATCAATCTCCGCCACGAGACGCCGTGGTTGAGCGAACAGCTCCTCGCGAACCTGCTCGCGCCGGTCGGCGCGGTGTCGCTCTCGCGGAACATCTCGCAGCAGGAATACTCGCGCTTCTTCGAGGGCAACCGCGTCGGGCTGAGCTCCAGCACGGAGTATTTCAGCTCGGGCGACTGGGCGCAGCGCGCCTCGCAGTTCGGCACGCTCGGCGACAGCAGCTACGCGCTCGATGTGGATTACCGGACGGAGAACGGCCAGCGGCCGAACAACGACTTCGAGCGGCTCACCTTGTCCGGCAAGTTCAAGCAACAGCTCACGCCCGAGGACAGCATCTTCGTGCAGGTGCTTGGCTCGGGCGGCGACTCCGGCGACCTCGCGCAGTATTACGATCAGGGCAACGCCAGCGGCACGCAGCGGGTCAAAGAGATTCAGGCCGCGAATGTGTTCGTGGGCTACCATCACGAATGGGATCCCGGCTCGCACACGCTGCTGCTCGCCGGCCGGCTGGATGACGAGTTTCGTTTCCGCGGCCAGTCGCGCATCAACAATCTCACGCGCAATCCTTCCGGCCAGGTGACCGGCGGCTTCGGTTCGCTCTACGCGGTGGACTACGAGAGCGACTTCTACGCCTACACCGCCGAGCTGCAGCACATCCTGGATCGCGGCCCGCACACGTTCATCGTCGGCGGTCGTCATCAAAGCGGTCGCAATGACACGACCGCCGTCTCGCCAGCCGTGCAAAGCATTGAGAGCGATCTCGAGCGCAGCACCATCTACGGCTATTACCACTGGCAAATCTTCGAGCCGTTGAAGCTGATGGCGGGCTTGAGCTACGATCATCTCGACTTCCCGGAGAACAACGATCTCGCACCCTTCTCCAGCGCGCAGCGCACGGAAGAACAGGTGTCGCCCAAGGCCGGCTTTTACTACACGCCGCTGAAGGACACGACGATTCGCGGCGCCTACACGCGCTCGCTCGGCGGCTTGTTCTACGACGGCAGCGTGCGTCTCGAACCGACGCAGGTCGGCGGTTTCAACCAGGCGTTTCGCAGCGTGATTCCGGAATCCGTCGTCGGTCTCGTGCCCGGTTCGGAGTTCGAAACCTTCGGCCTCGCGCTCGACCAAAACTTTGCGACCGGCACCTACGTCAGCATCGCCGCGGAACAGTTGAACTCCTCCGCGCGACGCAGCATCGGCGCGTTGGATCTGCAATTCCTCGGGCCGGCGATTCCTTCGGGCATTCCGGACCGCATCGAGTTCGAGGAACGTTCCCTCACGTTGTCGTTGCACCAGCTCATCGGGAAGCACTGGTCGTTCGGCGCGAGCTATCGCGTGACGGACGCCGACCTGAGCGAGCACACGAGCGGGTTGACCCCGGCGCTCGCGGCGGCGATGGATCGCGACTGGGAAGCGACGCTCCACCAAGTTCACCTCGCCGGAACGGTCAATCTGCCCTGCGGCTTCTTCGCCTCCGCCGGCGCGGTGTGGAGCCAGCAATCGAATCGCGGTTACTCGCCGGACATTCCGGGCGACGACTTCTGGCAGTTCAACGCCTGCCTTGGTTATCGTTTCCTGAAACGTCACGCCGAGCTGCGCCTCGGGTTGCTGAACATCGGCGACACCGACTACCGCCTCA
>JBDHQG010000367.1:0-5092 GCA_039806925.1 Limisphaerales bacterium | reverse complement strand
ACGACCGCCCGCGGCACCGCTTCTCTTCCCAATGGGTCGTCTAACGAGACAAGAGTGTCATCCATCGACTGGATGTACGAACGCCGGGACGAACCGCTCACCAGCTCGATCTCGGGCTTGAACCATCGATTGCGCACGGACGCACCCAGCTCCACGTACTCGAACACGGATTCATTCATCGTCCCATCGCGCACCGCCACCACCGCCAGTCCGGCGTAGTAATTCCTGGCCATGCGAAGATTCGTGCGCTCCACCAACGTCCATTGCATGCCGTTGCGGGAATTGAACGCCAGGAAATCGTCGCCCTCACGTTTCAATTTGAGCCAGACCGGCACGGTCACGTCGCGGGCCAGCGACACCTCCGTCTCGCCTCGCGTAACTTCGCGCAAATGGAACACCCCGCCTCGCGCCGCCGAGACCGAAACAAAAATGTTTCGCGCCCCTGGATCCAAACTTTCGCGCATCATCAAGCCGGCGCGCGCCCACGGATCAGTCCGTTGAACCTTCGAGATTTTCGTCACCACTTCGCAACGATCCGCCACCGGTTGAAACACCCAGTGACACGCATCGGCCGTTCCCGCGGCGTTCGTTCCGGCGCTCCGCACTCGAAACGCTCCTCCCCGAAATTCCGCGCCGCCCGGGCGTCGCATCTCACCCAGATCGCCGCTCAACCACGGTTTCGGCAACCCGGCGGAATCCGCCGCGGTGGAGCGGCCCGGCGGATCTTCCGCGTGCGAAAGGAACGTCAGCCCGGCCAGATTCGTCAGCGACACTTCCACCCGCAGCAGCTGATCTGCGTTCACCACCACGATCGAGTTCGATTCGAACCGCACATGTCCCTCGAACACCTTGCCGTCCCGCGTCTCGATGTACCCCTCCCTCGCCGCCGCCATGACAGCCAGAAGACATCCCGCCGTTGACAATAATCGGAGCATTGCAGAAGAGCGCTGGCTGAACTTAACCCGCGACCGCCGCGCCACAACTGGAATCCTCTCCGCCGTTTCGTCGGGCATGGCCGGCCGGTGCGAACAAGTCCTTGCCTGCCGCCCCCATTCTGCGTCCCTTATGCGCCATGAAAGCCGCACGCAATGTCCGTCTTGTCCTCGTAACCGCGCCTGATCGCAAGACCGCGCGGGCGCTTGCCCGCGTCGCGCTTGCCTCCCATCTCGTGGCCTGCGCAAACCTCATCCCGGGAATTGAGTCCCACTATTGGTGGAAGAGGAAACTGGAGCGCAGCAGGGAAATCCTGATCCTTTTCAAGACCACGCGCGACAAGATCGCCACCCTGGAAAAACTTGTCCTGAAACACCATCCTTACGACACGGCCGAGTTCATTTCCCTTCCACTCGATTCCAGCACGCCCCGCTATCTGGAATGGCTGGTCGCGAGCGTTTGTTGACCGCGCCGCGCCGGCGTCATCCCATTTTGAGGAACGACCGGGCCTTCACCAACAGGGGAGTCGGCCGTTTGCAGGTCTGCTGACAGTCGATGGAGCAGTGGACCGAAGTTCACATCCAATTGCCGCACCAGTTTGAGCGAAGCATGGAGTGGCTTGTAAATGGTCGGAACGCCGGAGAATTTATCTCGCGCGAATCACATCCGAAATTTTAATTTCCCTCCCGACTCGGAATACCCCGGGCACACACAGCGTGCAAAACATCTTCATCACCGGCGCCGCCGGATTCATCGGCAGCAGCCTCGCGGACCGCCTCCTCGCCGGGGGCAAAAGCGTCGTCGGCTGGGACAACTTTTCCACCGGCCAGAAACGCTTCCTCGAAGCGGCGGACACGCAGCCGAAGTTCAAGTTCATCCGCGGCGACAATCTCGATCTCGACGCGCTCACCGCCGCGATGAAAGGCTGCGACACCGTCTTCCACCTCGCCGCCAATGCCGACGTGCGCTTCGGCCTGAATCATCCGAAGAAGGATCTCGAGCAAAACACCATCGCCACCTTCAACGTCCTCGAGGCCATGCGCGCCAACGGCATCAAGCGCATCGCCTTCTCCTCGACTGGCTCCGTCTATGGCGAGGCCACGGTGATTCCTACGCCGGAAGACGCGCCGTTCCCGATTCAAACCTCCCTCTACGCCACGAGCAAGCTGGCCGGCGAAGGACTCATCCACTCCTACTGCGAAGGCTACGGTTTCGAGGGCTACGTCTTCCGATTCGTCTCCATCCTCGGCGAACGCTACACGCACGGACACGTCTTTGACTTCTACCAGCAACTCACCGAGCACCCGGATTTCCTGCGCGTCCTCGGCGACGGCACGCAGCGCAAAAGCTACCTCTACGTCCAAGACTGCCTCAGCGCGATGCTTCACGTCATGAACGCCGGCCTCGCGCTCAAGGCCCGGCACCGCGTCGAAGTCTTCAACCTCGGCACTGATCACTACGTGCAGGTGAACGACTCCATCCGCTACATCTGCGCCGCGCTCGGGCTCAAGCCGCGCCTCGAATACACCGGCGGCGAACGCGGCTGGGTCGGCGACAACCCGTTCATCTTCCTCGAAACGAAAAAGGTCCGCGCCACCGGCTGGACACCTGAACTCACCATCGAGCAAGGCATTGGGCGCACGCTGCAATGGTTGCAGGCGAACCGATGGGTTTACGCAGAAAGGAAATGACCAATGCCCAATGACGCAATGACCAAGGAATGTCCGCGGCCCAGCGCTCCATGTGAGTTGGCGACGGAAGCGTCCACACCTCAAGTCGTCATTGCGTCACTCACTGGTCATTGGTCATTGCACATTGGTCATTCATGAACCTCACCGTCCTCGGCCTCTGGCACCTTGGCTCCGTCACCGCCGCGTGCTGTGCGCGACACTTCAATGTCGTGGGACTGGAGTTTGATGAACCGGTCGTGGCCGGCCTCAACACAGGCCAGGCGCCCATCGCGGAACCCGGCCTGAATGATCGGCTCGCCGCCGGCCTTGCCGCCAAACGGCTCCGCTTCACCTCTGACGCCAGGTCCGCCTGCGCCAACGCCGACGTGCTGTGGCTGACCTACGATACGCCGGTCAATGACGCCGACGAATCCGACGTCGCCTTCGTGCTGGAAAAACTCCGCCGCGCCCTGCCGCATCTGCCCAATGGCGCGCTCGTTCTCGTCTCGTCACAACTGCCCGTTGGCACTTGCGCCATGTTGGAACGCGAATTCCCGCAATTCCACTTCGCCTGCTCGCCGGAAAATCTTCGCCTCGGCAAAGCCATCGATGCCTTCGAGAAAGCCGACCGCGCCGTCGTCGGCATCCGCACCGACGCCAAACGCGCGCTGCTCGAACAGCTCTTCAAGCCCTTCGCCGCTCAAGTGCTCTTCATGCGCACCGAATCCGCCGAGATGGTGAAGCACGCGCTCAACTCCTTCCTCGCCGTCAGCATCACCTTCATCAACGAAATCGCCCGCCTTTGCGAACTCGTCGGCGCGGACGCGAAGGAAGTCGCCGCCGGATTGAAGAGCGACGTGCGCATCGGGCCGCGCGCGTATCTCGGTCCCGGCGGTCCGTTCGCCGGCGGCACGCTCGCCCGCGACGTCGTCACGCTCACGAAACTCGGCGCGGCCCGCGGCGAATCCCTCTCGCTCATCCCCGCGATCAAACAAAGCAACGATCTCCATCGCAACTGGGCGTTTCGCAAACTGCAATCGCGTCTCGGCGATCTCCGTGGCAAAACCATCGCCGTGCTCGGGCTCGTTTACACACCGAACACCGACACGCTCCGCCGCAGCGCCGCCGTCGAACTTTGCCAGCAGCTCCTCGCCGCCGGCGCGCGCGTGCAGGCGCACGATCCCGCATTGAAATCCCTGCCCGCCGAGCTCGCCGCCATCTCGCTGTCGGGCGATCTCGCCACGGCCCTGCAAGGTGCCGACGCGGCCGTCGTCTGCACCGAATGGCCCGCCTTCCGCGAGGCAAGCTGGGCCGGACTCCTTCCCCGCATGACGCATCGCCTCGTCATCGATGCCAACGGATTTCTGGACCGGCAGATCTCGGGCGTTCCCGGCGTCGAGTTTGTCGCAGTCGGACGCCCGGCCTGCGGCTGATTCGTCTGGCTCAAGGCGGGAGTGCGGTCGGAAGTGGCGGTCAGGGAGGCGAAGGTGTATGGACTGCGGAGGCAGGACTCCGCTTTGGCTGCATCTTCCGCCCATCCGACGCGCTTGGCTTCACTTACCGTGCAGCCAAAGCGGAAACTTGTTTCCGCAGTCCATACTTTCATCTGCGTTGCCCGCCACTTCCAATCACACCTGGCTCAAGGCGCGATTCCTTCCGGGCTTTCCCTCCGCGTCGTGATCGATTTTTTCGACCTTCTGCATTTCCAATCTCAAGCCCGCTTCGCCGGCTCCGATACTATTGGTGCGAATTTTGGATCCGCCGGACGGGCCACAGTTCAGCCCGCATACAGAATACAGATGTCGCTATGGACAAAGTCGATCAATACATCGAATCAGTGACGCAGCTCCCGCCTGCGCCCACCCTGCTCATTGAACTGCTGGGCCTGTTCAAGGAGCCGGATCGCGATGTGGATCGAGTTGTCGAACTTGTCAGCCTCGAGCCTTCCATCACCGCCGAGGTGCTCAAGCGCTGCAACAGCGCCTTCCTCGGCGGCGGCGAGCCCGCGAGCGACATGTTCGAGGCCGTCTCGCGCCTTGGTTTCTACGAAGTTTACACCGTCGTCGCCGCCATGTTCGGCGCCAGCGCGAAGGCCATTCCCGGCGCGGCGGACGCCGTCGATGTCAGCCAGCTCTGGCGACACTCCGTCATCACCGCCGTCGCCGCTTCCATCGTCGCGGAAGAGATCGGCGATGTCGCCGGCCCCGCGTTCACCTCCGGTTTGCTGCACGACATCGGCAAGCTGATCTTCGCCTCCGTCGAGCGCGGCAAATACGGCGAGCTCCTGAACACCGCGAAGTCCACCACGGACACGCTCGTCACCGCCGAACGCACCGCCTATGGAACGGATCACGCGGAGATCGGCGGACGCCTGCTCGCCAAGTGGAATCTCCCTCCCGAAGTCGCCCTGGCGATCCAGTATCACCACGCGCCCACCGCCGACGCGGCCGATCCCCACCAACGCTCCGCCGCCACCGTCTGCCTTGACG
>JBDHQG010000366.1:0-5095 GCA_039806925.1 Limisphaerales bacterium | reverse complement strand
TTTATAGCTATTCGAAGCAGTATCGTACTGCCACTGTACACCAAAATCACTAGTAGATTGATCCCAAAATCCGAATTGAATAGTGTTTACCGTACCGCGACTTGAGGATGCAGCATCATCATGAAATTTCCATGCGCTCTCGCCATCCTCGCAGCCGGGTCCGGCTTTGCCCACGCGGCTGATCTGGCCATCAGTGAATTCGACCGAGCCGGGACCATCCGGTGGTCCAACGCCTTTCCGTCCGGCGTCATCAGCATCCAATCGAAAAGTTCGCTCGCCGCGTCCTGGGCTGCCGGCACCAGTTATTTCACGTCGAACACGGTGGGAGCCGCACAGATGGCATTCGACGCGTCCAACGGCTTTTTCCGCCTGCTGTCGGTCGACATCTCGACCAATTCGACCAGCCACTTCACGAATCTCGCCGAATCGTATGGCGTGCTCGAAACCGTCGCCGGACGCGGCAATTCAAATGCCGATGTCAGCCAGTGGCAGCCCGCCTTCGAGGGCGAATGGGCCACGAACGTGAGCCTGTCCCGGCCCCACGTCGCCTTCGGCGATCCTCACGGCAACGTTTTGATTGTCGATCAGCGCAGTTCCTCCGTGCTCAAAGTCACGCCGGAGGGCCGTCTCTATACCTACGCCGGCACGCACACGGCCGGCGACAATGGGGACGGTCCCGCCCCCGCCACAAGCCTGCACCTGAACAATCCCAACGGAGGCTGGATGCAGGCGGACGGCACGCTCTACATCCTGGACACCGACAACAACAAGGTTCGCAAGGTCGACACCAACCAGGTGATGACAACGCTCTTTGCCACTCCGCCCTTGGGCGATGGCCGCGCCTTCTGGATCAAGGGCGATGAATCCCTCGCCTACTTCGGTTCCGGCGACCCGGTCGCAAACACGCTCAACCGCTGGACGCCCACTGGCGGCGTCACCGTCGTTCGTTCCGATTTCGGCAATCTCGGAAACATCCTCGGCGATGAGCGGACAGGCGATCTTTATATCAGCGACCGCGATCTCAACCGCGTCTATCGCATGGATACGAACGGCACGCTCATTCCCATCGCCGGCAACGGCACTCAAACCGGCGGTGGCGATGGCTTCCCTGCGCTGGAGACCGGACTGGTCCTGCCGCGCTCCGTCTGGTTCATCCCCAATGGCGGCTTCTTCATCGGCGAGCATGACCCGGGCAATCGCATCTGGTATGTGGACCCGGCCGGGATCATTCACCGCTGGGTGAACGGCAGCAGCGCCAACAACCGGCGGGCCGGCGACGGACAATGGTTCTTCGCAGACCCCGATCAAGCCAAGGTGTCGCGCGTGCGCGCCGTGAACACCGATCCCTTCGGAAACCTCATCATCACCGAGAGCAACTACGGATACGTGCGCCGCATCCGGTTCCAGCGGATGAATCCGTAGGAACAAAGCGGACTTGCAAGGAACACTTCGGAACGCAGAATCCGCCGCGTGGACAAAGCGATGGCTTATCTGGCGGTCGGGATCGGCAGTGCGCTCGGCGGAGTGGGACGCTTCTGGATCGCCGGGCTCGTCGGCCAGCGCCTCGGCGATGCGTTTCCGTGGGGCACCATTCTCGTCAACGTCTCCGGCTCCCTTGCCATCGGCTTCCTCGCCGCGCTCGCTGGAGTTGAAGGACGCGCGCATCCGAAGCTCAGCCCGCTGGCCGCGCAGTTTTTCATGGTCGGCATCTGCGGCGGCTACACCACATTTTCCTCGTTCAGCCTCCAGACGTTGAAGCTCATCCAGGCCGGAAGCCTCTCGCAGGCCGGCGCGAACATCGCGCTGTCGGTGGTCGCGTGCCTCGCCGCTGTGTGGGCAGGTTACGCGTTGGGACAGGTTTTCAATCGCTGAAAACGTGATGGGCAGACGCGAACGGAGTGCGCCCGTCCTCGGGCGCAGAAAGGTGGGGAGGTCAAAGGCCTTGCAAACATTTCACCCCGGCGGCTTTTCGTGAGTTGCTGCGCCCGAGGACGGGCGCACTCCGCAGTCGTTGAGGTCACTCCCGGTCCGGACGCGGGCACCGCACCAACGTCGGACGCGTGTCATTCCCCGTCCGACCGCGAGGGTCACCGTTGTTGTCCGTGACCATCCAGATCGAATCCTTGCTGACAGCCAGTCCTTCCATCAGGCCCGCCGGCAATCCCGTCCGGTAGCCGAGGCTCTCCTCGATGTCGCCGTAGTCGAATTCGTCCAGCACCCGGCGGCTCTTCGGATCGACTTTCAACACCACCCGGTGCTGGCGGCACAACACCCAAAGCTGATCCTCGAACCAGCACAAGTCCGAGTAGTGCAGGCCGAAGAAGCTGCTCCGGGCCGGTTGCACGACAAAGTTTTTCGTCACCTTCAAGCTCGCGAGATCGACCTCGATGATCACCGCCGAATTGCGTTCATTGGCGACGTAGAGTTTCCCGTTGCCGACCGCGATGCCTTCAAACGACGCATTGGGCTCGACCGGGCTGAAATACTCCGCGGCGGTTCCCCAGACGATGGGCAGCTTTTCCACCCGGCCCGTCGGCGGGTCGCAGCGGAAGATCGCCCGCCGCCGCTCCTCGCAAATGTAGAACCGCCCCTGGGCATCGCGGGCGATGCCTTCGCAATCGAATCCTTTCAGGTCGCCCGCGGCGGCACGCAGGCTGTTCGAGGAAAAACATTCGCCGTAAGGCTTCAGGCTGGCCTCCTTCCCGCCGGGGAGGAACTCAATGCGATAAAGGAGCGAGTCGCGGGAGTTGCGGAGCGTGAGCAGCTCGCCCGTGTCGAGCAGCCACAGTCCCGAGGCGTCGAACTGCTGGCCGTTGGGAAGATTCAGCGAGGTGATTTGCGCGGCTTGCAGGCGGTGCCGCGGCCAGCCGTGTCCGCTCGTGTTCTGCGGTGTTTTGCATCCGGCAAGCAAGAGCAAGGCGGCCAGCGGGAGAAACGCGACTTTGGACATGGCGACTACGTTGAACCGGATCCGAATCCTTTTACAAGTGAAGCTTCGTCAAAGCTTCCGCCTCACCCGCCCACCGCGTCACTTCCAATCCCGCACGACAATGGTGACGAAGTTCAGCGCGGTGGCCGGGTAGATGCCGAGGTAGAGCATCCCGCCGATGCACGCGCCGAGGGAAATCCTGAGCGGCAGGGAAACGGTCAGCGGAGAAACATCCGCCGGCTCCTTCGACCAGTAGATCGCGCGGATGACGCCGAAGTAGTAGTAGAGCGAGATGACCACGCCGACGATGGCCACACCGATGAGCCAGTAGTAGGCCGAGCCTTGTTCGATGACGGCTTTCAGGAGGAGGAATTTTCCGAAGAACCCCGCCAGCGGCGGAATGCCCGCGAGCGACACCATCGCCAGCGTCATGGCGGCGGCGAGCAGCGGCGAGCGCTGGTTCAGGCCGGCGAGTCCGCTGATGTCTTCGATGTCCGTCGCGCGCAGCACGACCGCGATGACCGTGAACGCGGCCAGCACGGTGAACAGGTAACCGCTGAGGTAGTAAAGCACGCCAACCTTGCCGGCTTCGCTCAACGCCGCAAGGCCGAGCAGCAAGTAGCCGCCGTTCGCGATGCTGGAGTAGCCGAGCAGGCGCTTGAGGTTGCGCTGCGGAATCGCGCACAGGCTGCCGTAGAGAATCGTGATGGCGGACATCGCCATGAACAGTCCCTTCCATCGCACGACCAAGTCCAGCGGCAGCGCACTGAACAGGACGCGCATGAGTAGAATGAGGCCCGCTGCCTTCGAACCGACGGCGAGGAACGCGGTCGCCGGTGCGGGCGAGCCTTGATAAACGTCCGGTGCCCAGATTTGCAGCGGGAACGCGGATATCTTGAATGCGAGTCCGCTGATCACCAACAGGAGGCCGAGCAGGAAGATAGGCTTGTCGGCCAGCGCGAGGGCTTTGGCGTTCAGTTCCGTGAAGTTCATCGTGCCCGCCGTGCCGTAAACCAGTGCGATGCCATAGACCATCATCGCCGAGGCGAGGCCGCCGAGGATGAGATACTTCACGCCCGCTTCGAGCGAAGCGACACGGTTCCGCTGGAAGCTCGTGAGAATGTAGAACGTGATCGTGATGAGTTCGACCGAGACGAAGAGCATCGCGAAGTCTTTGGCCGACGCGGCGAACATCATTCCGGCCAGCGCGATGAGCGTGAGGCTGTAGAACTCGGAGATGCCGGTCTGAATGCGGCTCGCGAACTCGGCGGACATCAGGAGCACGATGACGGCGGCGAGCAGGAAGAAGCGCTTGAAGAACAAAGCGGGGAGGTCGATCACGATGTTGTCACCCAGCGTCGGGAGCGTCAGATACACCGGAATGTTGACGGCGGTCTGTCCGGGAGCTTGGAGTGGCAGGTTGAAACTGGCGTTCACCGGCAACCAGATGAAGCTGGCGACGAGAATTCCGAACGCACCGAGCGCGGCGACGTAACCGAGCTTGCGCTTGTTTTCAGCGGGCAGCCAGAGGTCGAGCAGCAGCACACCCAAGGCGAGCAGCAGCACGGCGATTTCCAAACTAATCAGAGCGGTGTTCATCAGGATGAAATTTCAATCGTGCCATTTACTTGACCTGCGCCGTCTGCACTTTGGCTTCCGGCGTCTTGGTGGCGGTGGCCATCTTCACAATGGCCTCGGCGCTGGGCTTGATCTTGTCAGTCAACAGGCGCGGCCAGAATCCGAACGCCAGCAGCGCCGCGAGCAGCAGCACGAACGGCGTCTTGCGCCAGAGCGCGGCGTCTTCGATGGAGTTCCATTTGTCGGAGAGTTCGCCGTGCAGAACGGTTCGCACCGCGCGCAGCATGTAGATGGCGCCAATGACCAGGCCGCCCCACGCGGCGGCGACCACGAACCATTGCGCGTGGCCGAAGGACGCCTTCCATGCGCCGAACATCACGCTGAGTTCGCCGACGAAGTTTGCGAAGCCCGGCAAGCCGCAGCCCGCCATCATCGCCATGACGAGCGCCGCGCCGATGAACGGTATCTTGCGGAGAAGGCCGCCCATCTCGTCCATGTTCAGCGTGTTCGTCTGCGTGCGGATGTAACCGCTCACGCCGAACGTCAGCGCAGCGAGCAGGCCGTGCGCGATCATCACGACCACCGCGC
>JBDHQG010000007.1:0-21168 GCA_039806925.1 Limisphaerales bacterium | reverse complement strand
GGCCCTGCCGCTTGATGATGGCGTAAAACGTGCCGTGTTCCCCTCTCCGGTACAGGCACTCGGCGACATTCATCAGGTGAAGGCCTGCCTTGTCGTCGGCCATGGGCTTCCGTAAGCTCGCGCGAGCGATGGGATGGACTCTATTTCGTTTACCTTCTCGGGTAAACGGGGAAGGTGTTCCGAAGTCCCTGTCGCTGGTGGCAGGCAGGATGGGACGCTTTATTTGTAAGCTCCTGTAGCTCAAATGGATAGAGCAGCGGTTTCCTAAACCGTTGATTCCGGTTCAATTCCGGACGGAGCTACCAACTTTCACTTTCGCTCTCGCTATGGAATCTGCTCCCGGGTCCGTCTCGACCAGTCTGATTTATCGTCCCGCCTCGTGGGTCGAGCGCTTGCGTTTGGAGGAGATGTTTACAGTGCCGCGTCCGCTGGAGGTGGAACTGGGCAGCGGAGATGGATCGTTCATGGCGAAGTGGGCGGTGTTGAGGCCGGAGCGGAATTTTCTCGGCGTGGAGCGGTTGCTGGGGCGGTTGCGCAAGCTGGACCGGAAGGCGCAGCGGGCGGGCTTGGGAAATTTGCGATTGATGCGGATCGAAGCGGCGTATTTTTTGGAGTTTTTGCTGCCGCTGAAGTCGGTTGCGGCGATGCATTTGTATTTCCCGGACCCGTGGCCGAAGCGAAAGCATCGCAAGAACCGGCTGGTGAATGAGCGTTTCCCGGAACTGGTTTCGCGGGTGCTGGCGCGGGACGGGGTGATGTATTTGCGGACGGATGACTTGGATTACTTCGTGCAGATGCGCGAGGTGTTCGCGGCGGACAGGCGTTTCGTGGAGGTGGCGACGCCGGCGGAGTTGATGGCGGTGATCACGGATTTCGAGCGCGGATTTCAAGCGCGCGGTGTGGCGACGAATCGCGCGGCGTACCGGCTGGCTTCCGCGTAGGCGAAACTCAAATGTCGATCACGGGGCCACTGCCGCCGCCGGAGCCGGGGCGGTCAGAGTCTGAAGAGGGACGTGACGGCTTGCCGCGCTGCACCTGGATGCGGGCGTTGCCGCTGCCGGTGAGGCTGTTGAGGAGGAGCGAGATGATGCTGATGATCAGGCCGCCCTTGAAGGCGGTCCAAAAATCGTCGGCGTGGAAGGACGGGACGAGTTGATCCACGAAGAGCAGGAGCAGGGCGTTCAACGCGAGGAGGAAAAATCCAAACGAGAGGATTTGCAGCGGCAGCGTGATAATTGTGAAGCGCAGGCCGATGGCGAAGTTGAGCGCGCCCAGCAATCCAACGGTGGCGATTAGGATGAGCGGACGGAGGAAGGCATTCAGCAAGCCCAGCAGGAGCGTGGCGACGAGCAGGCCGCGCCAGTGCTCGTAGTGAATCTTCTCGACGACATGCGCCGCCACGAGGACCGCCACCGTGGTGATGGCCCAGCGTTGCAGGAATTCTTTGAGTTTCGGCGGCATGGCGCGTGCAGTGGTGAGCTTGCGGGAAGTCGCGCGCGGACACAAGCGGGCGTTGGGGAACGTCCCGGAATTCTCGCGCCCTTCAGCAGAAGGCGGGCTGGATGTGGAGGAATTCGGCCTGTGTTTCCGCCGTGAGGGCGGTGCGCCCCAGGCACGCCGGCAGGAGACAGAAGTCGCCCGGCTTCAGGGCGAGGGTCGACTGGCCGTGGGTTACCGTGAATTGCCCGCGCACGATGCCGACTATCTGGACGGAATCGCTGGTGAGGTAGAAGCGTTTGCCGCGTTTGACCTGGCAGGCATCGACGCGGAAGAGCGGGTCATCGACGAGGTAGCGGACGGCGAAGACTTCGTTGCGCGAGTATTTGTTCGGAATCAACGCGGGCTCGAAATCATCGAAGTCAATGCTGGCGAGCGATTGCTGGACATGGAGTTCGCGCGGCTTGCCGTCGAGCCCGACGCGGTTCCAGTCGAAGACGCGATACGTGGTGTCGGAGTTCTGCTGAATCTCGAAGAGAACGTTTCCGGCCCCGATGGCGTGGAGTCGTCCGCTGGGCAGAAACATGCAGTCGCCGGGCTTGGTGTCGATTTTGTGGAGCGATTCGGCGACGGTCCCGTCCGAAATCCGCCGCTCGAACCCGGCCCGCGTCATGCCGCTTTTGAGTCCCACGAAAAGGGCGGCGCCGGGCGAGGTGTCCGTGATGAACCACATCTCGGTTTTGGGCTCCGCTCCTATTGCTTGGGCGATGGTGGCCGGGGGATGGACTTGGACCGAGAGAGTTTCTTGCGCGTCGAGAATCTTGATGAGGACTGGAAAGCTGCCGGAAGGCTTTGCCGATTGTCCGAGCACTGCTTGTCGATGCTCTTCCATGAGCCACCGAAGCGTTTGACCTTGCAGCGGGCCGTTTGCGACAACGCTGGCGTCCCCGGGGCGATCGGCGATCTCCCAGGATTCCCCGATCGGTTTGTCCGCTGGAAGCGACTTCCCATAAATCCGCTCAAGGTTGCGCCCGCCCCAAACACGTTCCTTGAAGATGGGGTGGAACAGGAACGGGTAGAGCACGCGGGAGGAGGGAGAATCGTGGCGGACCGGCTCACGCCGCCGCCGGCTGCTTTTCCAAAAAATGCCCGTGGGCCCGGAACTTCGCGTAGCGAGCCTTGAGACGGTCGGTGGTGGACATTTTCTTGAGGACGTCGAGGTTTCCCAGCAGCTGTTGTTTCAGGCTGCTGGCCGTGGTGCCCGGGTCATTCTGGGCTCCCCCCAGAGGCTCAGGGACGACTTCGTCCGCGAGGCCAAGCTCCAAAAGATCCTTGGCGGTGATTTTGAGCGCCGCCGCCGCCTTCGAGGCCGCCGCGCGATCCTTCCACAAAATGGCGGCGCAGCCTTCCGGACTGATGACGGAGTAGTAGGCGTTTTCGAGGATGAGCACGCGATCCGCCACCCCGATGCCGAGCGCGCCGCCGGAGCCGCCTTCCCCGATGACGACGGCAATGATGGGCACCTCCAGCAGCATCATTTCCCGCAAATTAACCGCGATGGCTTCGGCGATGTGCCGTTCTTCGGCGCCGATGCCAGGATACGCTCCAGCCGTGTCGATGAGCGTGATGATCGGCAAACCGAATTTGTCGGCCATCTTCATCAAACGCAATGCCTTGCGGTAACCTTCAGGATGGGCCGAACCAAAGTTGCGCTTGATGTTCTCCTTGGTATCCCGGCCCTTTTGGGTGCCTACCACCACCACGCGTTGATCTCCCAGGCGCGCAAATCCGCCTACCACGGCACGATCTTCCGCAAACAGACGATCTCCGTGCAACTCTTGGAATTCCGAAAAAGTACCACGCAGGTAATCGAGGCAAAACGGCCGTTTGGGGTGGCGGGCAAGCTGGACCCGCTGCCAGGCGGTCAGGTTGGTGAAGATCTGTTTCCGGGTTTCCGCGATCTTTCTCTCCATCCGGGCGATTTCTTCATCAAAATTGATGCCGATGGCGTGGGTTTCCCGGTGCTTGGTCAGTTCATCAAGCTTCCGCTGCAATTCAGCGATGGGCTTCTCGAAGTCCAGCTGGTGTTTCATCAGGTCCGAAGCGTACGGACTCCTGCCCATTCAGGCAACGAGGAAGTTATCGAGAGCCATAAAGGGCCTGGTTGACGAATTTGCAGGTTGCAATCAAGGCGTCCCTATGTTTAGCTAAACGAACTCTCAGGAAATCATTATTCGGGATGGGCTGTCGTGGCGCCGTGGGTGCGGATGACTGGCTATGGAGCTCTTGCTGAAGGTGACTGAAAAAGTTATGCGTGCACTAACAAACTCAGGAACTGGTTCCTGGCGCACCTCGGAGGTGCTCTTGGCAGTCAATTCCAAAAAACCCTCAACCATGAAAAGAACCCTGACATCCTTGGCCGTTGGCGCGGCCTGTTTCTCCGCTTCGCTTGCTCAAGCGCAGATCACGGTCGGCCTGCAAGAAACTTTCGATGCGGTCCCGCCAGTTACCAGCTGGTCCACGCGATCGATTCCCGGCGGCGGCGGCGCTCCTGTCACCATTGAAGACCTTGATATTCTGGTCCAGACCAACACGGCTGCCTTGATCAACACCGTCCTTGGAACTTCCGGAACCGTTCCTCCGAGCGCGAATGCCATCGCCCGCCAAAACTCCACGGCCAAGTACGCGCAAACCTTGCCCACCGGCAATGCGGCCACCGTTCTGATGGCGACGATTGTCAACAGCACGGCGGCGAACTTGCCGAACCCCAAGATTACCTATAATTTTCTGGTTCCGAGCGCTGTGAACAGCGAAGACACCGGAACTGCCGGTCATATTGTTTATTACAGTCTTACCGGAGCTGAAAACAGCTGGGTCAAGATTCCTGAGCTTTGTTCCGCCCAGCCGACTCCGGTCGCCGGTCAGGCCTTCGTTGAACTGGCTTTGGGAACTTGGGCTCCTAACAGCAACCTTTACATCATTTGGGTCGACGACAATGGCAATGGTGCCACTGACGGCTCATTCGCCATCGATAATTTCGTGATCACTGGCGACGTCATTCCCCCGCCCGTGATTACGACACAGCCAGTGGGTGCCACCAACCTGGTGGGCCGCACCGTGCGAACGTCTGTTGTGGCCACCGGTGTTGGCATCCAATATCAATGGAATTCCCCGGCGGGCCCCATCGATGCCGGGGCGAATCCATCCGCAGCCACCGCCTCGTTGGTAATCACCAACGCGCAGCTCTCGGACACGGGCGACTATTTCTGCTCCATTACCAGTCCGTACGGCAATGTCACCAGTGCCAGCGCCCACATTCAGATCAATCCTGACACGTTTGCTCCGCGTTTCCTCTCGGCGAAGCTGGGTGCGAACAACACGCAGATCATCTTGGTTGTGGACGAGAGACTCTGCGAAGACGGCCTCGCTTGCGGCTCGAACTTCAAGGATCTTCCCTCTTTCAACTTCGACATTTTCAATCCGAACAACGTATCTGAAAATCTCGGTGTTTTCGAAGTTGCCTCGCAAAACGACACCAACATCATCATCACCGTCAGTAATCCGTGGGTTCCCGGAAATGTCTATCGGATCAATATGATCAACCAGAACGGCGGCATCGGCGACCTTTCGGGCAACATCGTTCCCGAGAATACGTTCATCGACACGCTTCCCACGTTGAGCTTCCAGCAGGGTGTGAACGGTTACACTGGCACCCAAGATGCCGGCATCCACTCGGGCACGGCGGACACGGCGGATGGTGCCAATGCGATCATCAATGTTGACGGTGACGACGGCGGCATCCGGCAGGCTCTTCTTCGCTTCGACAACATTTTCGGGTCCAACCCCGGTCAGGTTCCGTCCGGCGTCACCATCAAGGAAGCCAGTTTGACCCTCAATCAAACTGACAACGGCAACGTGGTGAACCTACACCGCATGTTGGTGAGTTGGGATCAAAACACCGTTACTTGGAATCTCCTGACCGACGGCGTTAATATCGACGGCACTGACGCTGCCGCTGCGATTGACAGTGTTACCCCCGGCTTGAATGGTGTCGTTGGCCCGATTACCATCGACGTGACGACCTCCTTGGCAGCCTGGGCTGCCGGCCAGCCAAATCATGGCTGGGCATTGATGCCGACCGGTGGTGACGGCTGGCGCTGGAACAGCTCTGAAAGCGGTGTGGCCCCGATCCTCACAATTACCTACGAAATTACTCCTTGCGATGGCGTTCCGACCATCACCACCCAGCCTCCGACCGCCACCTCGGTGAATGAGCACGGTGCCATCAGCATCGCCGTGGGAGTTGGAAACACCTGCCCCGACACCACCTTCCAGTGGCTCAAGGGCAACCTGCCGGGAACGGTCGTGGCCGGTCAAACCGGTTCCACCCTCTCCATTGCATCTGCGGCGCCCGGTGATGCTGGCATCTACCGCCTCCGTGCGACGAATCCGGCGGGATCAGTCACCAGCGATCCCGTCAATGTCACGGTTGTTGCTGACACCACCCGCCCGACGCTTACCCGCGCCATCGGTACGAATGAAACTCATCTCACGCTGACCTTCAGCGAAGCACTTGGTGCCGGTGCGGATCAGGCGTCCCACTACACTGTCTCCGGTGCGACGGTCAGCGGCGTCTCCGTGCTGAACAACGTCGTGACGTTGACCACCTCCGCCCGCCCGGCTGGCACCAGCACGGTCACCATTACCGGTCTTACCGACGCTGCCGCCACTCCGAACCTCCTCAACCCCAATCCGACGACGGTCAGTCTGACGACGGCGGGCGTGGTGGCCGGAGCCGATGCGGGGTCCGTCTGGTCCTACAACACCAACAACCTCGACGCGAGCACTGACTGGGCCACAACGGGTGGCGCGGGCTGGCTCGATGGTAACGGCATCTTCGGCACGGAAACCTCCGCTGGCCTGGTGTTCCCGGCACCGATTGCCACGGTCATTCCTCCTCCGAATGCGAACAACGAGTTCCTCACCTCGTACTATCGCAAGACGGTGACCCTCCCGGCCCTCGCTGCGGGCATGTCCTACGCCTTGAGCTACATCGTGGATGACGGTGCCGTCTTCTTCCTGGATGGAAACGAAATCGGCCGCTACAACATGCCGGCCGGTGCCGTCACCTATTCGACGCTTGCTCCGGCCGCTGGCGCGGAAGGCGCAATCTTCGCACTGCCCCTCGGCAACATCTCTGGCACGCACACCATCGCGGTGAGCGTCCACCAGAGCTCGAACACCAGCTCCGACATCGTCTTTGGTGCCGAGGTCATCGCCATTCCGACGGCGTCGCCGAGCCTCTCGGTGACCCATAGCGGTGCCAACGCGATCATCACCTGGAACGCGGATGCGAGCTGGGAACTGATCGGTTCCGGCAACGTGGCTGGCCCCTACGCGGCCGTGGCCGGCAATCCGTTCCGCACGCTCACGACGCCGATGACGACGACAAACCAGTTCTACCAACTGCGTTACCGTCCGCAGCCGTAATTGCGGCCTGTTGGATTAGATTCATGGAGACCGGGCGAAAGCCCGGTCTCTTTTTTTGTGCCGGCCTGTCGGCAGGACTACTTTCGAATATCCTCGGCTGAACAATGCAGCCGGCGGTCGTTCAGTCCTGCATGCGCGTCAGGCGTCTGAGTTTTGCGATGTCCGGTTGCATCCTTGCGGCCAATCCCGGCCGACCTTGGCACCAACCCACGCTTGCGACGCGCCTGCCGTGATGACACGATTCCGGGAAATGCCCGGCAACCCGCTAAACAGCGATGCAGGCGGCGCTCCGCGAGCCATCTTCGCGACGACGCACTGGAGCGTCGTGCTGAAGGCTGGCGACGTTCCGGGTGATGACAGCAGCCGCGCGCTGGACGCCCTGTGCCGGGCTTACTGGTATCCGCTCTATGCCTACATCCGGCGGCTGGGCCACTCTCCGCATGATGCCCAGGATTTCACCCAGTCCTATTTCGCCTACCTGCTGGAAAAACGGCTGCTGACCAAGGCCAACCCGGAAGCCGGCCGGTTTCGATCCTTCCTGCTGGGCTCGCTCAAAAATTTCATGGCCAACGAATGGCGCAAGCAAAGCGCGCAGAAGCGTGGCGCCAGCCAGACCATTTCCTTCGATGCCACGGATGCGGAGGAGCGTTATGCGATTGAACCCGTCGAGCAGGCCAATCCCCAGGCCCTGTATGAGCAGGCGTGGGCCGTCACCGTCCTGGATCAGGCGATGAAACTGCTCGAAGCCGAATATGCCGCCGCCGGGAAACAGGAGTTGTTGAACCGCTTACTTCCCTGCCTGCAAGGCGACCGGCTCGACACGACCTACGCGGCGGCCGGCTTGGCCCTTGGTTGCAGCGAAGGAGCCATCAAGGTCGCCGTCCACCGGCTCCGCCAGCGCTATCGCGAATTGCTTCGTTCCGCGGTCGCGAACACCGTCGCCGATCCGCTCGAAGTCGACACGGAGCTTCGGCATTTGATGGATGTCCTGAGCCGGTAAAGGGTGCGGGCGGGCAAAGCCATCCGGTTCGATCTCCCCGGATCGCGGCGGGCGAAAATCACGGACGCGAATTCCCGTAACCTTTCTTCGCGTGGCTACAAGTAAGGAGCAAAAGACATCGCTGCCTTATGAAAACCAGCCTGAACCTTCTCCTTGTTCTCAGCTTGACGGCATTCGCGCCCCGCGCGCCCGGACAGGTCGAGCTGATCCCGAACACCATCGAGGGCACGGTCCGTTTCAACAACGCCAACCCTTCCATTCTCAGCCTGCTGGGTTCCCCGGCCAACGAGGGCATGAGCAATCTGTACGTCTCTGCCTATAGCCTGCCTCCGTACGGTCGCACGGCGGGGAGCGACGTCATTCCCGCGACTTCAGCAACGCAGATGGATTATCAACTGGCCGTCGATTCCGACGTCGTCGGCATCAGCTACGTCGTTTCGCCGCGCCTGTCGATGCTGGGGCAGAATCAAACGTATTACTTCAGCAGCGGCACCTCGGCGCCGGTGGTCGCGTTCATGCCCGGTGCCACGCTGGATTTCACAGAATGCCTCGGCGTCATGACTGTGCGGTTCGTGGACGGAGCCGGCGCGCCCCTCATAGTGGACAGCGGCAACATCATCGCCAACGAGATCAGCCCTTACACCGAAGTGGGTCGCGTTCACAACATCGCCGGCGGCTCCATCGAGCAACGCATCTATCTGCGGGGCGACACGGCGGTTCAGCTCATCGTCACCGTCAGTCGCGGCGCGAGCACGTTCACTGATCGCATTCAGTATGTCGCCGTCACCAACACCTCCGTCGGGTGTGATCAGTTCGCGCAGGTGGACATCGTCGTGCCCAGTGCCGGCTCGCTGGCCGAGGCCACCGGGAACGTGGACATGCTCGGCGAGTTCGAGCTTTCCGTGGACGGTTACGATCCGGGTGACTATGCCGACTACACCGGCGTCACCGCGCGTTACGGTCCCTTCAACAACACGCGCTACGGCACGGTTCCCGGCGTGAATTTCGTCACTCCTTCGAGCGGAACCTTCGTCCTCTCCAATCTCGTTCCCTCGACGCTCGATCCCGCCTCGGTCGGCTACGTGGTCTTCGCAGAAATGTACGTGCGAGACCATGAGGACATCGCTTATCTCCGCACGCCCGGGCTCGGGTCTGGAGCGAATCCTCCGCTGGTGGTCACACCCGGGGCGAACATTGACCTCGGAGATACCTTTGTCATCAATCCCGGCTACCTGAGGGGGAATGTGTACCTGCAAGGCCCTGCGGAAACCGCCGGTTACTCGTCGTTGCTGCGTGAATTGAACTTCGCATCCGAGTATGACACCGACAGCGACGGCATCCCGGAAGGAATCGGAACCTACGGCATCTATTACTCGAGCGTCGCCGCCATCGGCGTGGATCAAGTGGCCGATGGTGCCAGTCTCACCGCGAGCTACGGCTACGGCTATTCCGGCTACAAGGGATCGTTCAATCCCGCCAACAACGCCTATGAAGGTTATTACGAACTCCCCTTGGGCGGCCTCAAGGGAGAGACAACGCTTTGGAACCGCACCTATCTGACCGTCAACGCCTCCAGCGATGTCGGGGTGAGCAACGACGAGTATTGTAATTTCAGCTTCACCATCACCGACACCGCGCCGACGGACACGACCATCATTCCCGGCCAGGCGGCCACGAGCGATGCCGCGTATTGCTTGAGTGAAGTGCGGATCAAGTTCCGCTCAACGGAACCGTTCTTCAGCCCCAACATCCGGTTTAGCTCGGGCGGATACACGAATCTGGACTTCCGCGGCCAGCCCGCCAGTTACTCCGTTTACGTCGACCCTGCCTACGGCACTCCGATCTACCAGCAAGATGCCGCCACGGAAGGCCAGGTGATCTTGTATCTCCCCCAAGGCAGCTATCACCTGACGCCTTACATCACCCCCGCCGACTCCACCTTCGCCACCGTCAGCGGCAGCCCCATCGACATCACCGTCGGCTGCGGCCAGCGCCTTTCCATCGAGGAATGCCTCCGCGTGGAACTCGACCCTCTGCCATGCGTTCAATCGGGACCGGCCACCGTCAAAGGCAGCGTGCGCAGTTGCAGCAACAACGTCACCGCCATCACCTACCAGCTTGATGGCGCCGAACCCGTCACTGCCTGCACCGATTGCGGCATCAACCCCGCATTCAACCTCAATCTCACCCTTGAAGACGGAGCCCACACGCTCCTCATCACCGCCACGGATGATCAGGGACTCACCAGCACCATCCAGACACCGCTCACGCCGGACATCCTGCCTCCTGTCATCCAGTGCCCGCAGAACATCATGGTGGACGCCAACCGCCCGTGCGGTGCGGAAGTCGACTTTACGATCAGCGCCATCGACGGCTGTGACACCATGCCAGTCGTCGTTTGCACGCCGCCTTCCGGCAGCGTGTTCGCGCGTGGTGAAACAATCGTCCTCTGCACCGCCCTGGACGCCGCGGGCAACCTGTCCGAGTGCAGCTTTGTCGTCAGCGTGAGCGGCGGCCCTGAGTTTCCGCTGCCGACGATTTCCGGAGCTTCGCCCCAACTCGTCGGCATCGCGGGCGGCGCGCAAATGACCATCAACGGAAACAACTTCACCATCGACGACGAGGTGCTGGTCGATGGCGTGCCAGTGCTTTATCCGGTGCTGGTGAGTCCCGGCGAAATTCAAGGCCAGGCCCCGGCGTTGGCGGAGGGAACGCACGACCTCCAGATTCGCCGCTGCGGAGAAATTGTCGCGCGGCTTGTGGATTCGGTGACCGTCGTCGAGAAGGCCGCCATCACCTCCGTGGAGCCCAACCAGGTTTACGCCCGCGGCGGCATCCGCGTCCTGGTGCGTGGATCGAATTTCCGCGGCGACACACAAATTCGCGTGGGCTTCCCCGCCGCTGATGGCCTCGCCAATCTCCTGCGCAACGTCATCGTCGCCGCCGACGGCCTGAGCCTGACCGGCGACGTGCCGGCGCTGCCTCCGGGCGAACTTTTCGGCCCGCGCGCTTTGACCGCGGAAGATGCCCGCGGCGTCTCCACCCTTGCCGCCGTGCTGACCTACATTCCCAATCCGCTCGAAACCGATCCGCAGCTCGCCTCGCTGCGTGAACTGGAATCGGCCTGTGCCCAGCCGCCTTACGTTTCGTTCCGCAACGGCTTCCCGGTCGCGATGAATGTCAGCGTCGCGGCCCCCGGCGCAGACGCCGCAGAACGCGCCCGGCATTTTCTCCGCGCTTACAGGGATCTGTTGCTCCAGACCAATCCGGACGGGGATCTCACACTGCGGCGCACGTCCGCGGAATCCCTCGATCACGTCGCGTTCCGGCAGCAGTACCAGGGCGTGCCCGTCTTCGGCGGCTCCGTTGTCGTGACGCTGGCCGGGGAGGAAGTGCTCGCCTTCACCGGCTCGCTGTTGCCGCCGGCTCCGCTGGACACGATGAACTTCAACCCCACGCCGACGCTCACCTCCGCCCAAGCCGAGGACATCGCGCGTCAGGCGCTGGTCCTGCCCGGGGCAAACGTGCTTGTTCCAGCCCACCTTCAAATCTATGACGAAGCCGTGCTCGCCACGGCTGCGTCTGATCCACACCTCGTCTGGCGCGTCCTGCTGCAGGGCGCGCGCGATGAGTTGTTCATCGACGCGCACAACGGCGCCGTCGTGACGCGGCTGCCGCTCTCCCAGGAACACGGTGGCGACCTGCACGGGTTCGATCTCGACATGCAGGATGCGGAGAACGAGGCCAATTCCACCGATGACTGGTGTTTCAATCTCAGCAATGATGAAGACGTGGCGAACGAAAACGGGCTCTTCTCCGACTACGCGAACAATCCGCAGGCCCAGGCCGCGTTTGCCCACGCGGTGAATTGTTACGCCTTCTTCCATCGCCGGTTCAACTGGCATTCCTACGACAACGATTCATCCCAGCTGGAGATCTTCATCCGCGCGGACGTGCCCAACGCCGCGTGGAATGACTTCTGTGAACAGATGCAGATTCGCGATGGCTGGGTGGATTTTGAAGTCATTGTCCACGAGTTCACGCACGGCGTCATCCGCTCCACGAGCGACCTCATCTACAAGCACCAGGCCGGCGCGCTCAACGAGAGCTACGCCGACATGATGGCGATCATCGCGGACCGCGAGGCGGGGGACAACAACTGGTTCCTCGGCGAAAACCGCACGGGGGTGGCGGGCGTCGTCCGCGACTTCCAGAACATCGCGATGGATCGCCTTTCCAAGTACGTGAAGCTGTCCGACGACAACGACAACGGCGGCGTCCACAGCTACAGCGGCATCGCCAATCGCGCCGGCTTCTTCATGATCGCCGGCGGCGCGACCAACGGCGTGCGCGTGCTGCCGATGAGCCAGGACAAGGTGCGCCTGTTGAAGTGGGAGGCGCTGCGAAACCTGCCGGATTCGGCTGACTTCCAGTCTGCGCGCGCCTTCGAGGTCGCCACCGCCATCGCCTGGGCCAAGAACGGCACGCACGGTTTCAACAACAACGACGTCTGCACCGTGCGGAACGCCTGGGCCGCCGTCGAAGTGGGCTGGGGCGACGCCGACTGCAACGGCATCGAGGATCGCCCGAGCGACATCGATGGAGATTTCTGGCCGGACATTTTGGACAACTGCCGCAACAAGGCGAACATCAACCAGGCCGACTCGGACGGGGACGGCCGCGGCGACGCCTGTGACAACTGCCCCGGCGCCTTCAACCCGGGCCAGGAAGATCAGGATGGCGATGACAAGGGCGACGTATGCGATGACGACATCGACGGCGACGGCTGCAAGAACAACGTCGATCAGCATCCGGCCAGCGCCGTGGCGCGCATCGGCACCTTCATCTCCGTCACCTGCAGCGAAAGCTCCGGCGTCGTCTATGGCAGCGAAGGCGGCAACAGCGACTCCGACGGGCTCCGGGACTGCGAGGATCTCGACGACGACAACGACGGCACGCCGGATGATCTGGACTCTTGCCCGATCACCTTCGGCACCGATCCGCTCCAGTGCCGCGAACTGCGCGATTGCCCGGTCATTCCCAAGGACTGGTGGATGACCTGCATGTTCGGCGGCTGCAACGAATTCGAGGCGCGTTTCTCCGATCGCATCAATCCCGACCCGACCCGCATCATTGTCTTCGAGAAGCTGCAGGTCATTGATCAAGTCCTCTACCTCCAGGCCGCCGGCGGCAACACCATTGGCCAGTCCGCCAAGGCCATCACGTCCCGGGCCGCCGGGGGCCGCCTGTTCGCGGCGGCAGGCGGACTGTGGCGCGTGGAGCTCTGGTCGAAGGCGACGGATGGACAGCCGGCACGCCTCATCGCCGTCGTGGGCGACTACGATCCGACCGCCGTGGAAGTGGGCCAGACGGAATTTGGATCCATGCTCGCCTTCAAGCCCGGCCAGGCCGGCGCGCCGGCGACCCTCAATGCCACCTGGAACATCGGCGGCAACTCCGCCGAGACCGCCAACGACGCCGATCAGGACGGCATGCCCGACGGTTGGGAAAGCCGTTACGGGCTGGCCTCGAATGATCCGTCCGACGCCACGGCCGATCTGGATGGCGACGGGTTGACGAACCTGGACGAGTTCCGCGCGGGCACCAATCCGGCGGATGCCGCGAGCACGCTCCGGATCCTGCGCGCGGAACGCATGGCCAATGGCGTCAACGTTTCATTCTCCGCCCCGGCCGGCTTGAAGTTCCGCCTCGAAAAATCGTCAGACCTCAATCAAACGGCCTGGGAACAGGTCGGGAATGTGCTGCCGGGACAAGGCGGCGCGGCGTCCATCCTTGATTCTGGAGCCGGCGAAGGACAGAGCTTCTACCGGGTGACCGTGGTCGCGGAGTAATCGCCGCGAAGGTGCCGGGCGTCCTTCGCCCGGTGCCTTTCCCTGTTGCAGCGGCGGAAAGAATGACTTCGGCGTTGCCCTGCCGGCTGGTGCCGAAACATTTCCAGTAACCATTTCCGCTCCTTCTACAAGTAACGGGTGAAGCAGATGAATGCGCATCCATCCAGTCCGACTCCTGCACGCCGAACGCGCCCCTCATTCCCCTTGGAACGGTGGCCGGCCGGTCCCTTGCCGCACCCACGGGATTCGGCGAAGGATTCGGCGAAACTTCCGCGTTCGCTCCCCTTCATTCCCGGGTGGAAGTTCATCGCCGCCTGCCTGCTGTTGCTCTGTGCGATCCGCGTCCCCGCCCAATCCAGCGCCGGCACCGCGCTGCGGTTCGATGGCGTGGATGACTACGTCGAAATTGCGGACGACCCGGCGCTGAACACCTACCCGCTCACCATCACGGCCTGGGTCAAAACCCTTCACACCACGAACAGCTACGAAGGCATCGTTTCCAAATACTGGCCCGGCTCGGGCAACGGCTACTCGCTGCATCTCTACAACGGCCGGCTTTACGCCTGGTACTTTCGGAACCTCGGCAATTACGTCCACGCCGGCGTGTCCGGCATCGATGGCGGCGGCATCGCCGACGGCCACTGGCATCACATCGCTTTTGTCATCAACTCCGGCGGCGGATTTCTCTACGTCGATGGCAACCTCCGCGCCACGCAGGGTTGGACCGGTTCCCCGGGGGCCCCGACCACCACCGAGCCCCTGCTCATCGGCCGATATGCCGTCGCCAGCCTGCCCTTCTCCGGCTCGTTCCTCGGACAGATCGACGAGGTCACGCTCTGGAAGCACGCGCTCACCGGCGGCGAGGTAAATTACCTGAAGCACCGCCGCCTCAGCGGGGCCGAAGACGGCCTGATCGCCTACTGGCGCTTGGACGAAACCGCCGGAGTCATCGCCGGAAACACCGTGGCACCGGCGCTCGAAGGCACGCTGGTCAACGACCCGGCGTGGGTCGCTTCGCAGGCCGCCGTCGCGCTCGAACCCGTGGCCGGCACCTGCCTCAAGCTCGACGGCGTTGATGACCACGTTTCCGTTCCCGATGCGCCCGATCTCAATTCGTACCCGCTCACCATCACCGCCTGGGTCAAGACCACGCGCGCCGCGCTCCAGGTTGACGGCATCGTGAGCAAATATCTGGAATCCTCCCTGAACGGCTACTCGCTCTTCCTCTACAACGGCCGCGTGCGCGGTTGGTACTTCCGCAACGCGTCGAACCGCGTCTGGGACGGCTCGCTCGGAGTGGACGGCGGATTCATCGCCGACGGCAACTGGCATCACCTCGCGCTCGTCGTCGATGCCTCGGGCGGCCGCATCGTGGTGGACGGCGTCGCCAGCGCGACCATGCCCTGGACCGGCGCGCCCGGGGCCACGACCTCCGCCGAGCCCTTGCAAATCGGCCGCTACTGGACCTACGCGAACGGTTTCTTCGGCAACATCGACGAAGTCACCGTCTGGAACCGCGCGTTGTCCGTCGCCGAACTGCAGTCCACCCGCAACCTGCTGCGGGCGGGAAACGAATCAGGCCTCGTCGCCTACTGGCGTTTCGACGAGGCGGCCGGCGCGATCGCCTCGGACTCCACCGGCAACGCCCACGCCGGAGATCTCTTGAACGATCCGCAATGGACCGGCTCCACCGCGTTCCTCGGGGATGGCTCCTCGCGCCTCGTCGCCGCGCCGGGGGTTCCCAATTTTTCCCGTCTGCACGCCATCGGCAGCGGCGCCGGCGTGACGCCTGCGCCCGGCCAATCCGCGTTCCAAGTCTCCGCGCGCGCCTTCCTGCGGCGCTTTCATGACTACGGCCCCGCGCCCGCGAGTGTGGCGCTCGTCAACCGGCTCGACGCCACCCTGCAAACCGCCGGCGCGGCGACGCCGGTGGCCGTGCTGCCCAACACCGCGACGAGCAGCTTCAGCCTCTCGTCCTACAACGCCTCCGATCCCCAGCCGATCTTCTTCGGCGCCATCGCGTCGATCTCGTCCGTGCTCAACGTCGAGCCCGACGCCGTGCAGCTCGATTCCGTCAACGAGCTCCACGAAGGGCTGGTCACGCTTTCGCATACGGAGAATGGCGGCGATGTCATTTCCGACGGCTCCGACACCACCGGCCCCGCGCGCCTCCTGCACTTCAACGGCCTGATGTTCTCAGGCGACATTCCGACAACGTTCAACACCTTCGGCAACACGCCCGCGCCGGGAACCGTGAGCGCGCCCGACTTCCTGGCCACGCAGCTCCAGCTTCCGTCCGGCGGCGGCGCGCTGCTGTTCCGCCCGGAAATCACTTTCGGCGGCGGCGCCGCGTTCAACATCACGCTCGCGCCCGACGGCACGGCGACCAATCTGAACGGCACCTTTATCCTCGGAACAACGACACCCCTGACCACCGCGGGCATTCGCTTCTTCGCCTTCGGCAACCTCAACTCAGCGGGCGCCGCCGCCAGCCTGCTCTACGCGATGCTGCCGACCGGACTCGGCGCGCAGATTTCGCCGGAGATTCGCGCGCAGTATCCCTACGTCATCGCGCGCGATGTCGTGCTCAACGCCTACTTCGAGCCGGCCTCGGATCCGGTGATTTTCAGCCCGGCGGCCCTCGATGCCGCCGCCACGCAGTTTTACTTCGCCGAGGAAACCAAGCCGGTGCTCTTCTCCGCGCCGCAGATTCAGTGGAACGTCGCCGCCGGGGAATTCTTCCTCGCCGAGGCCACGGGCGCGCAGTTCGTGCGCGAACTCGAGGATGAATGGCTGGAGAGCGATCGAACCTTTCTCCAGAACCCGCTGGCCGGCGAACGCGTCTCGAACGATTCCTTCTACCGCCGTACCGCCGCGATTCCCGGAGTCCCGATCTACATTCTGCCCGATCCCGTCAACGGCTCGGCGCGCATCCAGATGCAGCTGGAACTTGCTGCCGTGGATTTCCGCCCGCACCTGCCCTACACCGGCATGGAACACAGCGGCCCGGTCCTGTCCGCTGGCGGAAGGCTGGTCATCCAGAACGATTTGATCGACGTCGGCGGCAGCTACCTGCTGCTCGGCGGCGATGTGCCGGTGCCGTACCGCCGCGATTGTCCGGACACCAACTGCAGCGGCGTGACGTTGCCACCGGTCGTGCTGCCGTTCACGCCGTCGCCCGCCGGACGGCTCGATTTCACGCCCGACGGCGGCTTGATCGCGCTCGGCTCCGTGCCTGCGCAAAACCTGACGTGGGGCTACACCGGTGCGCCGGATCGGTTTACCCAGCGCACCAGCGATGTCTCGGACGGCGCGTATCACATGCCGGGAACATTCCTGCGCGGAGACCAAACCTCTCTCGAAAACGCCGTGCGCCCGGCGGTGCTTCTCTTCACCGGTTATGGCGATCCCGGCGACGCCACGCCGGAACGTCCCGGCATGACCTCATACGAAGCGGGCTTCGCGAACTACGGCGGCGTGAACTTCCGCAGTCCCGTCGAAGGCCGGAGCACTCTCGCCGGTCGCGACACGGGCTGGTATCCGCTCGTGCCGCAGGCGAAATACTACGCGCGCTTTGGCGGCATCAGCGGCATTCATCAGGCCGCGTCGTTCCCGTCCAGCTTTCCGCTCTCGGGCTACGACATGACGTTCTCGCGCTTCGCCCTCTCTTATCTCGACAGCGACAACTGGGAATCGCGCACCGACGGACGCATCACCTTCCCGGACCAGCCGTCCGGTTTCTTCGTGGATTTCCAGCGCATGAAGTTCCTCTGCCGCGGCGCGCTGGCCGACGCGCAGCTTCCCCCGAACACGCCCGGGAAACACCTCAACTATTGGAACGCCGACTTCCTCCCGCTCAGCATGGAATTCCGCGAGAGCACGAACAATCCCTGCTCGGTGAGCGATCGTTTCCTCGTGCTCGGCGTTGAAACCAAGCTCCCGTTTATCCCCGAGAAGCTGCATGCCGCGCTCGGGTTCAAGCCGAACGGAAACCTCGTCGTCGCGCGCGATGGCGTTCGCGATGCCAGCTCCCGCTTCCCGCTGCCCGGCCAGCTTTCGCTGCAAGGCTCGGGTCAAAGCCACTTCGTCATCAACACCTCCGGCGACGGCTACTTCAACAACTGGGAAACGCCCGGCCGTCCGACGGAAGGCTTCTACAACATCGCCGGCCGCATCGACCTGCCGTTCTTCGAGGACAGCAAAATCCATCTCCACGTCACGCCCATCACGACGAACACGGCGACCCTCAACATCATGGGCGGCTGGCGCGCGGCGGACCAGGGCGGGCCGCAATTCGGCTGGCGCATCGGCACCGAGGATTTCTTCACCAAGGCGGTCTTTGACGACATCCATCGCGGCTTCCCGGAGCGCAGCGTGGACGGCTCGCGCGCCATCTCCATCGCCGAGTATCGGAATTCGCCCGTGCTCGACTTCCATCCGCGCGCCCAACGAAACTGGATCGAGGTCGCCATCTTTGATTACCCGCTCGTCTGGAATCCCACGCTGCGACAGTTCGCGTCGTTCGAGGATTCGACGGTCATCCTGCCCGTCATCAACGTCGATAGCCGCCTGAAGGAGCTCACGCCCGGCAAGGTCGATCTCGATTTCGCGCAAGACCTCGAGCTCAAGCTCCCGCGCATCAAGCTGCTTGATCTCGCAAACGACGCCTTCAACGAAATCAACGGCCCCTTCAACTCGATGAGCAACGCCCTGCGCCAGGCCATCGGCGGCGCCGTCGATGCCACCGGGCTGACGAAAGGCTTCCGCAGCATGCAGCGCACGTTGCGCGACGAAATGACCGGCTTCTTCCGGCCGGTGCTGGAACCGGCACTGGATCCCGTCGTCAACGCGCTCTACACGCAGCTCTCCGCCAATCTCGCCGCCGCGCCCGACATCGATGCCTTCCGGCGAAGCGTGATCGGCGCGGTCAATTCTCCCGCCGTCGATTTGCAAAACGCCGTTCGCAACATCAACGGCCTCGCCGGCCAGGCCAACAGCGTGGCCGGCCAGCTCAATCAAACCCTCGCCGACATCGACAACACGCTCGGGCTCTTCCTCCGCATCCTGCAGAAGGACGGGAGCGGGAACCGAAACGTCGTCCGCGTCATCCTGCAGAAGATCGCCGCGGATCAAGGGGCGCTCTCCGGCATCGCCGGCGCCATCGCCGATCCCATCGCCAACGAAGCGCTCCGTGAAGTGGAGCCGACTCTCGCCAAAGTCGAGGAGCGCGTGAACGAGATGCGCCGCGAGTTCAACACGCTCCGCGGCCAGCTCGGAAGCGCGGCCGGCGACTTCTCCAAGGCGCTCGGCACCGTCACCGCCAACGCGAACCAGCTCGCGGAACTCTCGAAGCTCGCGGGCACAAGCGTGTCGAACCTGATGGCCAGCGTCGTCATGCCGTCGCGTGATTACTTCACCGCGAATCCCGCCGCCGCCAAGCAGGCGCTGCGCGATCGGCTCATCACCGCCTTCCTCGGCTCGCCGCTGCCCGCGAAGTATCAGCAGACGTTCAAACAGTTCCTTTATGAAGACGACGTCATCGTGAACCAGCTCACGGAAACGATCTTCCAGCAGATCAATCAATCGATCCGCAACAGTCTCTCCGAGCAGTTCGCCGGCGCGCGCGACGGCCTCTTCGCCGCGATGAAGGGGCCGGGCCTGATGAGCGGATCGCTGGCCTCGGCGCAGATTCGCGGCGCGCCGACGTTCAACGGCGACGCGATGAAGAAGATCCGGCTCGACGCCAAGGTGAAGTTCAAGCTGCCGGACGACATCGAGTTCAACGCCTACATGGAGATTCGCGAGCTCGATTCGCAGTCCGTGCCGAAGGATTGCATTCCGGCGGGCGCGCCCGCGGCAGAGATCATCATCGGCGCGGCCGACGTTCCGCTCAGCTGGCCCGGCGTCATCGCCACCACGCCGCTCACGCTCACCATCGAGGCACGCTGGACGCAGCAGAGCGGCAATGTGCTCGGCGTCGGCGGGCTGATCCTCATCAAGGGCGAGATTGGTTTCAAAGGCTGCAGCGTGAAGGAAATCGGCGCGTCGATGGCCTTCGGCGAATTGGAAACCTACTTCGCCGCCAAGGCCGCCGGCACGATTCTCATCGTCGGCATCCCGGTGAACGTCAGCGCCGGATTGTTCGTCGGCAAGGCGTGCCGCCTGGACCCGCTGCTCTTCGTCGATCCGGAAGCCGGCAAGGTGCTCGGTGATCCGCTCGGATTCCGCGGCGTCTATGTGCAGTTCGGCGGCGGGCTTTCGCTCTCGGAAATTCTCTTCGGCGTCTCCAACTGTTTCCTCGACGCCGAGGCCACCGTGACCACGGCGACGTATTATTCGGACGGCCCGACCTCTGGAAAGTTCGGCATGCGCCAGAAGCTCGCGCTGGACCTCAGCCTGATCTGCCTGATCTCCGGCCACGCCGACCTCGCGCTCTTCGCCTCGGCCGAGTTCGGCTCGGCCGGCTACGAATTCGTGATCGGCGGCGAAGCCAACCTCTGCGGCTCGCTCGGGCCGTGCCCGTTCTGCATCTCGGGCTGCGTCGGCGTCACCGTGAAAGGCACGGTGAGCGACGGCGGAATCGACTACTCGATCGACTGAAGATGAAAGCCATTTCCTCCCTCCCCTTTCGCGTCGTGAAGCGCGGCATCCGTTGCGGCCTGCGCAGCATCGCGGCGGTTGCCTTGTGCGGCGCGTTGTCCGGCGCGCCATCCGCCCGCGCCCAAACTCCCGTCGATGACCTGATCTTCACGGTCGGCACCACCATTCGTGACGCGGGTAATCAGGACTGGTCCTTCGTCCTCGTCGGCGCCGCGGACGCCGCGCTCGTTCGCGGCAAACGCTTCGCGATCTACGGCAAGCCCGGCGATGCCAGTGCGGCGGGCACGTACACCCAGCGCGGAACCATCTTCCGCCAGACGGATGCCACCGCCGTCAACACGCTCCTGACCCGATCCGTTTCCCTCGGCCAGGATCTCAACGGCCTCGCGGATTCCATCAACATGCTGCTGCGTCGCGTGCCTGGCATCACGAACCAGCCGCTCCCGCAGAAAGTTCTCACGCTGTTCCAGAACGCCGAAACCAACGCGTCCTCCTCCGCCGCGCTCGCGCTGCTCACCGTCGGCCATCCGGGACTGCGCCTGTGCCTCGGCCAGGCGTTCGCGGAATCAATTGCCACCACGACCACCTACGAAGTTCGCGAAGTGAATCTGTTGACCGGCGTCGCGGCGAATGTCGTCGGCCGCGTCACTGTTGTCCCCGGCGCGCCGGTGGTGATGCCCACGCCGGGAAAACCTTTTCAAGTCGTCACGAATCATCCGGACGACCATCTCCTCGTCCGCCTGCGCTGGGGCACGCCGGATGCGCTGCGCCGGCTCTCGCTGCTCGGCT
>JBDHQG010000365.1:0-5097 GCA_039806925.1 Limisphaerales bacterium | reverse complement strand
CCGCCGCGTTGAAGGCGGACCTCTGCCAGATTTACACCGACGTGGACGGCGTTTACACCACCGACCCGCGCATCGTCCCCAACGCGAAGAAGCTCGCCGAGATTTCCTACGACGAGATGCTCGAGCTCGCCAGCCTCGGCGCCAAGGTCATGCAAAGCCGCAGCGTCGAGTTCGCCAAGAAATTCGGCGTCGTCTTCGAAGTCCGCTCCAGCCTCAATGACAACCCCGGAACCCTCGTGAAAGAAGAAACCGCCAACATGGAAAGCGTCGTCATCCGCGGCGTCGCGCTCGACAAGAACCAGGCCAAGATCACCCTCGCCCATGTGCCGGACAAACCCGGCGTCGCCGCCCGCATCTTCAAGGCCATCGGCGACGCCGCCATCAACGTGGACATGATCGTCCAGACCGCCAGCCACGGGGCCAGCGGCGCGACGGACATCAGCTTCACGACGGACAAGGCCGACCTCCTCAAGACCCGCAAGGTTCTCGACGCCATCAAGGCTGAAGTCGGCTTCAAGGAAGTCATCGCGGATGAAAAGATCGGCAAGCTCTCCATCGTCGGCGTCGGCATGAGAAGCCACACCGGCGTCGCCGCGAAGATGTTCGAGACGCTCGCCCACGCCGGCATCAACATCGACATGATCTCCACCAGCGAGATCAAAATCAGCGTCGTCATCACCCTCGACAAAGGCGAAGCCGCCGTGAAAGCCGTCCACGCCACATTCCTCGGCTAGCACCCGCCCACTCCGCAGGAGCCGGCGCGAGAGCGCCCTGCTGTTCCATCCCGGTTGAAAACAAAAAAAGCGGCAGGCCCCGTTGCCTGCCGCCTTCTCGCAAAACTCTGCCGCCTCACGCCGCCTTCGGCACCGCCTCCACGGGAGCTGCCGTTGAGTTCGTCGCGGTCGCGCCGCTCACCACCGCGCGCGCCACCTGATAACGCTCATAGAAATCCGCATCCGCCGCGCGGAACTGCCACATCAACTTGTCCACGCGCTGGCTCAGCAATCGTTCCACCTTCGGGAACGTGTCCTCCAGCTGACGCATCGCCGCCGCTGACGCCGCCCGCGTCTGGCGCGGCAGGCCCCGCCCCGTGTCATACGCCTTCAACTTCTGCTTCGCCGCCGTCAGCTTCGCCTGCGTCACGCCATGCTCCGCGAGCGAGGCGAGATGCTCCGTGGCCGCATCGATGACGTCCTGGCACCGCGCCACAATCGCATTGCTGCTGCCCGCCACCACGCCGCTGCACGAGAACATCCCTGCGCAGCATGTGTCAGCGATCTTCTGAATCTAAAGTGTCAGCGATGTCTTGGATTCATGCCCATCGTAGCCCAGGGCAACGCCCTGGGAACTCTCGTCCAAAATCCTTCCCAGCCCTGAAAGGGCGACCCGACTTTGAACCTGGCTGATCGTCCATAGACCTTTCCCTCCCGGCGCATGGACTATCAGTCATGCCGAAACGTGACACCGTCCTTGCCGCCCTCGGGCAAAACGTCCGCCGCCGCCGCGAGGCGCGCGAGCTGACGCAGGAAAAACTGGCTGAGAAAGCCGGGCTCGATCCCACCTACATCTCCGGCATCGAACGCGGGCTGCGGAATCCCGGCATCAGGAACGTCGCGCGGCTGGCACGCGCCCTCGGCTTCACCACCGCCGAACTCTGCAAAGGGGTGGACGCGTGAGCGGACGTAAAAACACGGTGGGGCGAGACTCCGTCGAGCCGAAGAACGAGCGCAGCGAGGCGAGTCAAACGAGCGTTTTTCGACACCAGAATGGCAGGCGCGGGAACGGTTCCGCCGAAGATGCTCGCACGGCTCGCGCCGCCAATGGCGGCAAACAGGGCTCGACAGAGTCTCGCCCCACCAAATTTCACGAGGACGCCCCGCCGTACCACGCCGCTTCGTCTCCCTCTCCGCTCCGTTTCATCGATCTCTTCTGCGGCATCGGCGGGTTTCGGATTGCCTTCGAGCGGGCGGGCGCGCAATGCGTCTTCTCCAGCGACTGGGACAAGTTCAGCCGCCAGACCTACGCCGCCAACTTCGGCGAGACGCCGCATGGCGACATCCATTCCGTGGCCGTGGCCGACATTCCGAAGTTCGACATCCTCTGCGGCGGCTTTCCCTGCCAGCCCTTCAGCCTCGCGGGTGTCTCCAAGAAGAACAGCCTCGGCCGCAAGCACGGCTTTCAGGACGAGAAACAGGGCAACCTCTTCTTTTCCATCGCGGACATTCTGGATTACCACCAGCCGCCCGCCTTCGTGCTGGAGAACGTGAAACACCTCGTCCGGCACGACCAGGGCCGGACCTTCAAAATCATTCATGACACGCTGACCAACGCCCTCGGGTATCAGGTCTATTGGAAGGTGATCGACGCGCAGAGCGTGGTGCCGCAACACCGCCAGCGCATCTTCCTCGTCGGGTTCAAGCCGGGGCGCGCGTTCGAGTTCCCGGAATTCCCCGCCGAAGGCCCGAAGCTCGCCAGCATCCTCGATCCCGACGCGCCGGAGAAATACACGCTCACCGACCACCTGTGGAACTACCATCAGAACTACGCGAAGAAGCATCAGGCGGCGGGCAACGGGTTTGGTTTCGGACTAGTCACCGGCAACGATGTCGCGCGAACCCTGAATGCCCGCTACCACAAGGACGGCTCGGAAATCCTCATCTCGCAAGGCCCGCGAAGGGAGCTTCCGTGCGAACAAGCTGCCTGATACGTTGCGCGCGTGAACAAGCCCGGCGACCTCAACCGAAATGACCAGCAACTCTTGCGAGTGACTGGTGAACGGGGCACTGACCACAACGCGCGAGTATGGATTTTGAAATGCCGTCGATGCTTGAACATATACGGCAGTAACAGCACCGATGCGTGGGAAAGGAAATGCCCGAAGTGCCAAAAAGGAGAGGCTGGACTTCCGGTTCCAACAGAGCGCGACGGTCAAGACTGGACTCGCGAGGAACACATCATCGCGTTCCAACTCTACAGCCGAATCCAATTCGGAACGATTCACATGCGGAATCCAGAGGTCATCGAGTTGGCAGCGCTGCTTGGAAGGAAAGTCGGTTCAGCCTCACGAAAGCTGGCGAACTTTTCGCGCCTCGACCCGGTGCACCAAGCGCGAGACGTGCAAGGTCTTGAGCACGGTTCCAAAGGTGAAGCAGATGTCTGGCGAGAGTTTGATGAACGTCCTGAAGCTTTGGCTTTCGAGAGCGCTCGCCTTCTCGCTGAACGACTCGGCTACAAGGTCGAGACAGTTGCAGACATTGATGAGTCGGACCTGCCACCGCCGGGTATTGAGCGCGAGGCGCTGGTCAAACTGCGAGTTAACCAGAGCTTCTTCCGCCAGCGTGTGCTTTCGGCTTACGAGTTCCGATGCTGCGTCACGGGGCTGACCAGCCGTCCGCTGCTTGTGGCCAGCCACATTGTTCCGTGGGCGGAAGACGCAGCACACCGGTTGAATCCGCGAAATGGACTTTGCTTGAACGCGCTTCACGACCGCGCCTTCGACCGCGGCTTGATGTGGGTGGAGTCAGACTTCGTTGTTCGACTGTCATCGAAGCTCCGCGACGTGACGGATGACTCGAAGCAAACTGTGGATTGGCTCCTCAGCTTCGACGGCAAACCGCTCCTACTTCCCAAGAGCTTTCAACCGGACCAAGGGTTTTTAGCGAAGCACGCTTCGCGCAGCCTGAAGAGCCGCTAGAACTTCAAGCTTGCCGCTGCGAACAAACCTGGCCAGGTAGTTCTGGCGTTATGCCAATGCGAAATGCGAATCGCCCGGACACCTTCACCGTCATCTGTCAGTGGCATCCGGGTAGTGATGCCTGCGAGAACTGGCAGACCATCGCCGTTGTCCTCCGCAATGATTTCGACGCCGAAGACGCGGCGAACGAAGCATGCCTGTTTCTGATTTGGGACAGGCAAGGTCAGGCACAGCCGCTGTTGGTGATTGAGGGTGCAGCAGAGTTGACCGTGCCGGACAATGGAGTTTTCGACGCAGAGGAGTATGACGAGACGATTACGTTTGCTCGCGGGAAGATTGTCTCGTGCCGTGACCTTGGGTAAACTAGCGATGCCGAGCCGGATTTTCTCGGCTGAGAGATCAAGCAGTTTGCCGTCGAGGATTTCGAGCGCGTCGAATCCGCCAAGCCCATCACCATGATGACGCCCGAACCGGACGGCGGCTTTTACAAGGACGCAGACGTGGAGGCGTTCATCCGCGAGTTTGGCTACGCGGATAAGAACGACAAACCGGACCGGCTGAACTTCGGCGGGCGGCACGTCGTGGGCGTGCGTTGTCCGCCCACCGGGCTGACGATGCAACTGGCCGGCTTCGACGCGGCAACGGGAAAAATCACGGATGCGAACGGCGCCATCGCACTGGTCAGTGACGCGGACGAGGTGGCGGCTTCGTGGTCGTTCAAAAAGATTCTGGAGCACTGGTCGCACAAGCACTCGAAGGCGGTTTACGTGCCGTCGAAGCGCCAGACGGAACCGAAGTGGCAGTACGCCTACGGTCACAAGGTGCGGCTGGCGCAGGGGACGGATTCGCTGCGGCTGCTGCGGGCGTTTGCGGCGGGCGCAATGTATTACGATCCGGGCATCAAGCTGGAGAATGCGTCCACGGAAAGGGCGAAGACCAAAAAGCGCAGCCAGTTCCGTGTGGCATCGAGGAACATCGCCGCGCTCTATGAAACGGTGGAGACGGTGGAGGTGTGAGGGTGGGAATTACGCTGCGCACTGCCCCGGAATCTGAGGCTGAAAGCCTCGTGCAAATCAGCCCGGGGCGACGCCCCGGGTCGGCCGCCCACGATGGGCCGAGCCCTGAAAGGGCAACACATTTGTCCCGCCCCTTCAGGGCGTTGAGGTTCTTCCGGACATTCCCCGGGGCGTTGCCCCGGGCTGGCATGTGCTGCTCCTTCGGAGCGTCGGAGTGGGCGTCCGCCATTGCCACCGCGTTGGGGCTGGCGAATCCGTGTGCATCAGTGTTCATCCGTGGTTAAAGGAACCCCGTGCCTGACGTGTTCACCAAAGCGAAGCGGAGCGATGTGATGTCGCGCATTCGCTCGCGCGGGAACAAGGACACGGAGCTGGCGTTGGCCCGGT
>JBDHQG010000364.1:0-5139 GCA_039806925.1 Limisphaerales bacterium | reverse complement strand
CTCGGCATCCGCCGCGGCATGGTCGTCACCGGCCTCGTGCCGGTGTCCGGCCAGCCCGCGCCCGCGCATCTGGATGAGTTCTCGACGCTCGGCGAGACCCATGTCGCGGAGTTTTACCAGGATCGCGGCTTCGCCAGCTCCGTGTTCAAGCCGGAGAATCATCCGCTCCAGCCCGCCACGCTGGCCGACCTCGCCGGCGGCGACAGGGAGACGAACGCCCGCATCGTGCGCCGGCTGCTTGCCGGCGAAGATCGCGGGCCGAAACGCGACGCCGTTCTCCTGAACGCCGGCGCCGCGTTGTTCGTGGCCGGCAAGGTGAAGTCGTTCGCCGAGGGCTGGGAGCTTGCCGCGAACCTGATCGACAGCGGGCGCGCCCGCGCGCAGCTCAAGGCGCTCTCCGGGCTGTAACGCGCTGGCCTGCCACGCGCCGTGCTCCGGCTCGGCGCTTCAAGACATCACGGGATCGGAGTCATCCATCCCGCGTCGCGTTCCAAATTCCCCCTGGAATTCCCATTGGAAACGTCGTGACGGTTTTGCAACCATCCGGTCAGTTCAGTGTCTTAACCTCAACCTGACATGTTCAAGATACTCGGCTCCGACGGCAAAGAATACGGCCCCATCGACGCAACCGTCGTCCGCGAGTGGATTCGCGAACGCCGCGCCCACGGCCAGACGCGCATCCAGGTGGAAGGCCGCGCGGATTGGGTCGAGCTATCTTCCCTCACGGAATTCGCGCCGGAACTCGCCGCCGCTTCCGCGCCACCGCCACTGCCCCCGCGTCTCGGCGCCGCGCCGCCCGTCCCGCCTTCCGCCACCGGCCCAAAGACCAGCGGCATGGCCATCGCCTCGCTGGTGCTGGGGCTCGTCGGCTTCTGCGGTGTCACCGCCATCATGGGCCTGATCCTCGGGCTGATGTCGCTCCTCCGCATCGGGAAGAGCAACGGCCAGCTCAAGGGCAGGGGCCTCGCCATCTCCGGAATGATCGTCTCCTCGCTGATGCTGCTGGTCTTTCTGGGAGCCGCGGCCGGAGTCCTGATCCCGGCGCTCGCCAAGGCGAAGTATCAACGCCAGAACTCCGACTGCATCGGCAACGTGAAGAAGATCACGCTCGCCATCCGCCTCTACGCCGACGAGCACGAAGGCAAATGCCCGCCCGCCCCGAAGTGGTGCGACGACATCACGCCCAACCTCGACGGCAGACAAATCCTCGAATGCCCGCAGCGCCACGGCAGCCAGGGCGCCTACGGATTCAATGCCAGGCTCGCCGGCCGCACGCTCTCCGCGATCCCGCCGGACACCGTCATGATCTTCGAGACGGACAAGGGCTGGAACACCACCGGCGGCAACGGCGAGGTCGTCACGCGTCCGCCGCATGGACGCAACTTCGTCTTCGGTTTTGCCGACGGCAGCGTGCGCGAGGTGAACAAGGAGGAGCTGCCCGAGCTTCGCTGGGAACCCTGACCTCCTCCGGCTGTTCCGCGGAAAAACACATTCATGTTCAAAATCATTGGCGGCGACGGGAAGCAATACGGCCCGGTGACCGACGGACAAATCCGCGAATGGATCACGTCCGGTCGCGCGAACGCGCAGACGATGGTCCAGCGCGACGGCGAGCCCGACTGGAAACCGCTCTCGCAATTCGCCGAGTTCGCCGACGCCCTCGGCACCGGCACGAATCAGCCGTCGCGAGACGCGGGCGCCCCGCCGCCCCCGGACCTGGCCTTCACCGCCGAGCAACTCGCCAACGCCGTGACTGCCCGCCCCGTCGAGATCAACGTCGGGCACTGTTTCGGTCGCGCGTGGGATTTGTTCAAGGCCGACTTCTGGCCCATCCTCGGCATCAGCGCCCTCATCCTCCTCGTCAGCGGGGCCGCGCACGGCGTGCTCAACGGCCCGCTCTTCGGCGGCTTGTTCTGGTATCTCCTCCGGAAGATCCGCCGCCAGCCGGCGGGCATCAACGACGCCTTCGCCGGCTTTTACGGGTTCACCACCCCCTTTCTTCAATTGCTGCTGGGTGCGATCATTACCGGAATGCTGGCCGCCCTGGGACTCCTCGCGTGCCTTCTGCCGGGAATTTATCTCCTCGTCGCCTGGCAGCTCGCCCTGCCGCTGATCCAGGACCGGAAGCTCTCGTTCTGGGACGCCATGGAAGTCTCGCGTAAAGTCATCACCGCGGACTGGTGGAGCGCCTTCGTGTTCGCGCTCGCGTGCGTCGGCCTGAACCTTGCCGGTGCGCTCTGTTGCGGCCTCGGAGTCTTCATCACCTGGCCGTGGACGATGATCGCGGTCGCGTACCTCTACGAAGATCTCTTCGCCGCAACCGCCGACAAACCCCGGCTCCCCGGCTGAATCCAAGGCTTGCCCTCGCGGGCCGTTCTTCGTTTCCTCTCTGCATCCACCATGACCTGGACGCAGAACTACGATCCGCTCGGCAACGCCCTGCTCTCCACGCTCGTCGCCGCGCTGCCCGTCGTCGTGCTGCTCGGGGCCATCGCTTGGCTGCACATCCGCATCCACTTCGCGGCCCTGCTCGGCCTCGGCGTGGCGCTGGCCGTCGCCATCGGCGCGTATCACATGCCGGTGAAAGCCGCGGCGGCCACCACGCTTTTCGGCGCGGGCTACGGGCTGTTTCCCATCGGCTGGATCATTCTCAACCTCATCTTCCTCTACCAGCTCACCGTCGAGAAGGGACTCTTCGCCGTGCTGCGCGGCAGCCTCGCGAACCTGGCGCCCGACCCGCGCGTGCAGGTCATCCTCATCGCGTTTTCGTTCGGCGCGTTCTTTGAAGGCGCGGCGGGCTTCGGCACGCCCGTGGCCGTCACCGGAGCGATCTTGATTCAACTCGGCTTCAAACCGCTCGCCGCCTGCGGGCTTTCCTTGATCGCGAATACCGCGCCCGTGGCCTTCGGCGCGCTCGGCACGCCGATCATCGCGCTGAGCAAGGTGACGGGCATCGATGAACTGCTCCTCTCGCAGATGGTCGGCCGACAGCTCCCCTTCTTCTCGCTCATCGTGCCGTTCTGGGTCGTGTGGGCGCAGGCCGGCTGGCGCGGGATGCTCGGCGTCTGGCCCGCCGCATTGACCGCCGGCGTATCGTTCGCAGCGCCGCAGTTCCTTGTCTCAAACTTCCACGGACCGTGGCTCGTGGACATCGTCGCGTCGCTGAGTTCCATCGGAGCTGTGGTAGTGCTCTTGAAATTCTGGCAACCGAAGGATAACTGGAAACCGACGGACGCCACCGAGCCGTTGAACGTTGAACATTCAACGTTGAACGTTCAACGTTCCGAACAACCCACCACCGCCCTGCTCCGCCGCGCTTGGACGCCGTGGATTCTCCTGAGCGCGCTCGTCTTCCTCTGGGGCATCCCCGCGTTCAAGAAAGCAGCGGACGGAATGTCTGCGCCGGCCTTCCCTGTCGCCGGACTGCACAACGTCATCCTCCGCGACTACCCGGTTGTCCCGAAACCAACCGCCGAAAAACCGACCAGGCCCGAGGAAGCCGTCTTCAAACTCAACTGGCTTTCCGCCACCGGCACCGGGATTCTCGCCGCGTCCATCCTCGCCGGATTCATCATGGGCTTCGGCCCCGGCGGACTCGCGCGCGTTTACGCGCAGACATTCTGGCGCGTGCGCTACTCGCTCATCACCATCGCCGCGATGCTCGCGCTTGGCTACGTGACGAAGTATTCCGGCACCGACGCCACGCTCGGGCTCGCGCTGGCCAAGACCGGTCCGCTCTACCCGTTCTTCGGCACGCTGCTCGGCTGGCTTGGCGTCGCGCTCACCGGCAGCGACACCGCAAGCAACGTCCTCTTTGGCAGCCTCCAGAAAATCACCGCCGAACAAACCGGCATCAGCCCCACGCTCATGGCCGCCGCGAACAGCTCCGGCGGCGTGATGGGCAAGATGGTGGACGCGCAAAGCATCGTCGTCGCCAGCACCGCCACGAACTGGTACGGCCACGAAGGCACCATCCTCCGCTACGTCTTCTTCCACAGCATCGCGCTCGCGGCGCTCGTCGGCGTGCTCGTGTGCCTGCAAGCCTACGTGCCGCCCTTCACCAGCATGGTGGTGAAATGACACGCGAACGATCCCGGGCCACGCGTCAGTGATGGTTTCCCTCTGCCGACGTTGACCCGCGCCGCATCGACTACATCTTCAGCGACTCGACCACGCGCACCACGGTCGGATTGACGACCTTGAGCAGCAGTTGCGGCCAGATGCCGAGCGCGAACATCAACACGATGGCCGGCACCGCGATAAGGCGTTCCTTGAGGGTCAAATCCGGGAAGCTCTTCCCCTGCTCCGCCAGCGGGCCGCTCCAGACGCGTTGCAGGATGGTGAGGAGAAAAATCGCCGTGACCAGCAGGCCAATCGCCGAGAACGCCGCCGCCCATTTCGCCAGCGGGAAGACGCCCTTGAAGATCAGGAACTCGCCGATGAATCCGTTCAGGCCGGGCAATCCCAGCGAGGCGAAAAGCGCGATGCCCATCAGCCCGCAGAAGACCGGCGCAACCTTGCGCAGGCCGCCGAAATCATCCAGCCCGCGCCGTCCCGCGCGTTGCTCGATCAGTCCGACGAAATAGAACAGCGCCGCCGCCGTGATGCCGTGGTTGAACATTTGCACGATCACGCCGTTCAGCGCCGCGGCTTTCTCCGTCGTCCATTTCGGATCGCTCCCGGTGAAACTCGCGACGGCGAACACGCCGAGCAGGCAGTAGCCGAGATGGTTGATGGACGAGTAGGCCACGATGCGCTTGAGGTCGCGCTGCATCATCGCCGCCCACGCGCTGAAGACGATGGTCGCCACCGCCAGCCAGAGCAGCGGCGTGAGCATGAACTGCATTTCGTTCGGGAAGATCGGGAGCAGGATGCGCAGGAAACCGTAAACGCCCATCTTCGACATCACGCCGGTGAGCACCATCGAGACGCCGGTGGGCGCCTCGGCGTAGGTCGCGGGCAGCCAGGTGTGGAACGGCCAGACCGGCACCTTCACCGCGAAGCCGAGGAATGCGCCGAAGAAAATCACCAGCGCCAATGCGCGCGGCGAGAGGTCATACCAGCCGGCGATGCGGACGTTGAAGAGCGAGGCGAGTTCGCCGGAGCGGCCCATCTTCGCGAGCTCGATCAAATCGAAGC
>JBDHQG010000363.1:0-5140 GCA_039806925.1 Limisphaerales bacterium | reverse complement strand
GATGACGCGCGCGAATGTCCCCAGGCCGAACGGCGCGACGGCAATATACGATTCGAGCATCCGGGTGAGCTTGGTGATCGGCTTGTCGTAGAACACCACGGCGTCGAGCTGCGCGGCAGTCAGCCCGGCGTGTTTCAGGCAGAAGCTGACCGCATGCGACGGAAAGCGTTCGTCGTTCTTCTTGCGCGAGAAACGTTCCTCCTGGGCAGCGGCCACAATATCCCCATCGCGCAGCAAGGCGGCGGCGGAATCGTGGTAGAACGCGGAGATGCCGAGGATGTGCCTCACATGAAGGGATACATCAACGGGGCGAGCGCAGACCCGGAGCTAAAGATGATGATGGCACCGAGGATGAGCAGCAGCACGACCAGTGGGATGAGCCACCATTTCTTCTCCTGCTTGAGGAAGAGCAGGAACTCTTTGAACAATTGCCACATGGTTCGCGCTGGTTGTAGCCGGAGAAATCATCGGCGACAAGGCGGGAGGGGATGAGCAACAGGGCTGACGCATTGATCCCATCTCATTAGCACCCGGCTTCAGCCGGGTGTTTGGGGCCGGGGCGAAAGAAGAGCTGTTTCAACAGCTTTTCGGAGGGTGAAGCCGCTGAAGCGGCTGGGACAAGTTCGTCGGCCATCGGTCACTGAAGCCGGGTGCTAATGAGAACAGACGCCGGTATCATTGCAGTGTTTCCCGGCGTCTGCGTCGGCCCTGGGATGAGCAGGCCAAGAGTATACATCCTCAACGGAGTCGGGCGCCTGCGTGTGGAAGTCCGAGCCATTCATTTTGAGCGACGTCGTTCATTCGAACCAACCGCCCGGAGCAAACTCCGCTCAGAGCAGCTTGATCTGCTTCTCTTCCTTGGCCAGCGCCTCGGCGAGACCTTCCACGCGGGCGCGGCGACGTTCCATGATGTGCTTGTCCACCTTTGGATCGTACGGCACCGGATAATCGCCGTCGTAGCACGCCATGCAGAACGATTCCTTCTTCAGGCCCGTCGCGTTCACCATGCCGTCCCGCGAGAGATACGCCAGCGAGTCGGCGTTCAGATACTTGCGAATTTCATCGATCGAATAGTTCGCCGCCATCAGCTTGTTGCGGTCGGGGAAATCGATGCCATACACGCACGGGTGCATGTGAGGCGGGCAGCTCACGCGCACATGAACTTCCTTCGCGCCGGCTTCCTTCAACGTGTTCACGCGCGTCTTGCAGGTCGTGCCGCGAACGATGGAGTCGTCCACGATGATCACGCGCTTGCCCTTCACCAGCTCGGGAATGAGGTTCAGCTTCACGCGCACGTTGAAGTCGCGGATGAGCTGCGAGGGCTGGAGAAAGCTGCGGCCGACGTAGTGATTGCGGATGAAGGCGATCTCGTACGGGATGCCCGATTCGAGCGAGTAACCGAGCGCCGCGTAGTTGCCGCTGTCCGGCACGGGCACCACGATGTCCGCGTCCACGGGATTCTCGCGCGCGAGCTGGCGGCCCATCTCGACGCGGACTTTGTAAACGTTGCGGTTGGAAATCGTGCTGTCTGGGCGAGCAAAGTAAACGTATTCGAAGATGCAGAACGCGCGACGTTCCTGCTCGGGATATGCCTGGATGCTCTTGATGCCTTCCTTGTTGATGATGACGATCTCGCCCGGCTCCACGTCGCGCACGAACTTCGCGTGAATCAGATCCAGCGCGCAGGTTTCGCTGGAAAGGACGTAGGCGTCATCCACCTTGCCAATGCACAACGGGCGGAACCCGTGCGGATCGCGCACGCCGATGAGCTCGTTCTCCGTCATGATGACGAGCGAGAACGCGCCTTCGATGCGGCGAATCGTTTCGATAAGATTGTTCCCGTGACCGTTCAGGCTCGGCTGCGCCATCAGATGCAGGATGATCTCGCTGTCAACGGTCGTCTGGAAAATCGAGCCACGATTCTCCAACTCTTCGCGCAGCTGCGAGGCGTTCGTGAGATTGCCGTTGTGCGCGATGGCGATCTGGCCGCGCGCGCAATCCACCGTCAGCGGCTGGGCGTTGCGCAGGTGCGAGGAACCCGTCGTCGAATAGCGCGTGTGACCAACGGCCATGTTTCCAACCAGGCCGTGCAGCACGTCGCCGTTGAAAATCTGCGAAACCAGGCCCATGCCCTTGTGCGTACGGAATTGCCGCCCGTCCGAGCTGACGATGCCCGCGCTCTCCTGTCCGCGATGCTGCAGGGCGTAGAGGCCGTAGTAGGTGAGCTCGGCGGCGTTCGGGTGACCGAAAATACCGAAGACGCCGCAATAATGTTTCGGGTAAGGCTGCATGGGTTCTGGCATCGCGCGGAGAAATCCAACAGCGGTTCACCCACCGTGGCAAGCTCCAATCGGTTGACGGGAAAAATCAGTATGCACGACGAAATTTCACTTGCCTGCGGGAACGATTTGCAGCGTGGAGACGACTTTCTGAACGCCGTCGGTTTCCAGCGCGAGCTTCACCGCGCACGCGACCTGCTCGTGTGATTCGACCCTGCCGGAAAGCGTGACCAGGCCGTCGGTGGTGTCGACGTTGATGTTGAGCGATGGCAAGCCGGGTTCTGTGACCAGCTTCGCCTTGATCGCCGCCGTTATTTTGGCGTTGGAAGCAACACCCACAATCGACTGGCCGGCGGATTTCGCCTTCTCCTTCACCACCGTGCCGGTGCGCGCGATCTGGTCTTTCACCTCCTTCACCTCTTCCGCGCCCACCTCGTAAATCTTCTCCTTGATCGCAGTCGCCGCGCGCTGGGCGTTCGTCACCACCTGGCTGCGCGCCTGCTCCAGCTGTGCCTTGCCGGCATCCTGCTGCAAATACCAGTAACCGCCCGCGCCCGCACCCACCCCGAGCAGGAAACAGAAAATCATTCGTTTCATCGCCGGAGCGTAGTGGACGCCTGCGGATCAGGCAACGGGCGAACTGCGCGGCTCATCATTCAGCCCAGACGCTGGCAAAACTCGCGACAAGCCTTCGCCACATCCGGCGCATTCAGAATCGCAGACACCACGCAGATGCGCGTCGCGCCAGCAGCCAGCACGTCGTCCAGCGTCTGCATATTCACCCCGCCGATGGCGAACCACGGGATGCGGACATTCGCCGCCGCCCATCGAACGTATTCGAGCGTCACCGGTTTGGCCATGGGCTTGGTGCCGGTTGGATAGATGGGACCAATCGCGATGTAATCCGGCCGCGCGCGAATCGCTCGTTGCGCCTGCTCCGGCGCATGTGTGCTCAGGCCCAGCTTGAATGCCGGCGGACAACCGCGCACCTGATCCGCCATCGTGTAACCGCCGTCGAAGAAATCTTCCTGCCCGAGATGACACACCGCCGCGCCGAGCTGATGCGCAATCTTCGGATGATCATTGATCACCAGGCCAACACCAGCGGCATTCGTCACCGGAAGAATAGCTTCGGCCAGGCGACGAACTTCTTCTTCGGTGGAGTTTTTGGCGCGCAGTTGAATGAGGTCCGAACCGCCGTCGCACAAGGCCCGCGCGACCTCCTCCGGCTTGCGACCATGCAGGTAGGCGGTGTCCACGAATGTGTAGAGGCGGCACTCCGCCAGCGGCTTCATCATGGCGCGATTGTAGTTCGACTTCGGCAGAAGTTGCGACTCAGCGCTTGTCGTCCTTGAAACGAAACGCCGGCTTTCCGGTCAGCACCGTACTCGTGATCGTCGGACACCAGAAGCGCTCGACGTGCGCAACCACCAAATCCGTTCCCTCGAAATGACTCACCTTCGGGCTCATGCGCGGGTCGTACATCGTATCCGTCATGTCGCGCATCAGAACGACATTCTTGCCCACCTTCACCATCTGGCGAATCGCAAACGGCCGGCCCAGCACGCACATGTTCAAATGCACGCCCATGAGAATCACGTTCTCGATGCCGCGCTCGGCCAGCAGGTTCACTGTTTCCTGGCCGTTGTCCGTGATGGCGTCGCCGTCCGCGATTTCGATTGTCGAGATCTGCCGCGTCCACGCCTCGCGAATCGTGCATTTGGTCGGGCAATCGCAACCCATGTCGGAATCGTCAATTGGCAGCGCGCCTTCGCGGGCCTTGTCCGGCCAGCACCACGCCGTGCCCCAACGCTCCGAGGTCGAGAGCTCGATGGGCGCCTTTGCGAACTTCGCCGTCTGCGCGCGTTTCCGCTGCGGCGTGTCCTTGTAGAAATTCACCACGCTGCTCGGCGCGTGAATGACGAACATGCCTTGGGCGCGCGCCTTTTTGATGACGTCGTCCATCGGCCCCGCCAGTTCGCCCACGCGACGCGACGCGGATTTGCACCAATGGTCATCCCACATGTCGCAGATAATGACTGCGGTGCGCTTCGGATCCCACGCTGCCTTCTTCTCGGTGACGGGATCTGAAACACTTGCCACGGTGCCGCCACCAGTGCGCGAGCGGAGGGAAAGTTCGAGAGCCGCCGCAGAAGCGTTCATGAAACCATCCGCGAGTGAAGAAAGAGTGATCGCCATAACCAGCCATGCCACGGATTTCATGCGCCGACATTTGTCCGCCACACAAGGCTTGGAAAGGAAAAAGCCCGCCAAACCCCTGTAGCATCCGGCGTGAGCCGGATCACTTCCTCCGAATCGACCAGAGAGGTTTAGATCGGACTCACATCCGATGCTACAAATCAAAGCCCGGCCGGGCGCGATTGGAAGTGGCGGGCAACGCCGATGAAGGTATGGACTGCGGAAACCTGTTTCCGCTTTGGCTACACGGTCCACAAGTCCGGCGACGCCTTGATTTTCCAAGCGTGCAGCCAAAGCGGGAACATGTTCCCGCAGTCCATACAGCCGCCCTCCCTCGCCCGACCGCTTGCATCCGCCCGCTCCTTTCGCTACCGTCCGCGCCTTGATTTTGGCGCGGGGCCCGATGCGCCCGAGACGCAAACACTGAATCGATTACCGACGACTGATTATGGCTTATCTCAATGACAATTACCTGAAGCTCAAGGCCGGCTATCTCTTCCCCGAGATCGGCCGCCGCGTGAAGGCTTTCACCGACGCGAATCCCGAAGCCGCCAAGCGACTCATTCGCTGCGGCATCGGCGACGTCACGGAAGCGCTTCCCGGCGCCGTCATCACTGCCATGCACAAGGCCGTTGATGAAATGGCCAACCGCGCCACGTTCC
>JBDHQG010000362.1:0-5146 GCA_039806925.1 Limisphaerales bacterium | reverse complement strand
GTTGGGCGAGCAAGGCGGCGTTGCTTGGCGGGTTGTCCTCGCGAAGGTCATCGGCTTCATGGACGATGCCGCGCTCCATCAGCCAGGCCCAGACGCGGTTCACGGCGCTGCGGCTGAACCACGGATTCTCCGGCGCAATCAGCCAGGCGGCGAAGACCTCCCGGGGATCCTTCTCGACCGGCAGCATGACCCTTCTGCCATCCGGAAACGCAGTCTCCTGCCGCGGACGGTTCGCCCGCACGGGAACCGCCGGTTGCGCGACACTGTTTGAAGCCAGACCAATGGCGGTGATCGCGGCCCGGCCGGGAGCGCTGTTGCCGGCCACGGTGCTGAAGCCCAGCGGATCCCAAAACACATGTTCCTCCTTCCACTCGCTCGTCGGCTTGTAGCCAATCTGCGAAAAAAACACCGCCAGGTCCGCGAGGCGATTGGTCGGCCACAACTCCGCGCGCGCGCCCATGAAGGTGAGCGCCACCGCGCCCGCGATGCCTTCGGGCGTGCGGTTTTGAACCGCGCGATAGAAGTTCACCGGGCCGACGCGGAAGTTGCTCCCGCTGGCGGTGAGCATCTCCCGCGCGAACTGGTCATACGGCTTGTTTGCCGCGAGGGAGGCGCGGACCCAGCGATGATACGCCTGCGCCGCGTTGGGCCAGAGATTGACGGGGAACTCCGCCTTGATCCGCAGCACATCCCCCCACTTCATCGCCCAGTAATCGGCGAACTCATCGCGCTCCAGCAGACGGTCGATCAGCAGGCGACGCTTGTTCTTCGTGTCCGGGTCTTGAATAAAGTCCCGCGCTTCCTTCGCCGTGGGCAGCGTGCCGATCACATCCAGATAAGCGCGGCGGACCAACACCGCGTCGGAGCAAAGCACCGGCTCAATCTTCAATCGCATCAGCTCGGCGAAGACCAGTTTGTCGATCGAACACTCCGCCGCCGGCGCCGCGGAACATTCAAAGACGTTGGTCATCGTATCCGGCGTGGCCGCCCCGGCCACCAATGCCAGAGACGCCAGCGGGACAACGATCAGCCGCCGGCCGGCGTGGAGGAAAGCCAGGCCCCGCTTCATGACGGTCCCTTTCGCTCCGTTCCGTGGGCCGCCTGCCCGTTGACCCGCGCCTTCGTCCCGGTGGCCGAGTACGGCGAGAAGGCCACCGCTTCGATCTCCACCAACAGGTCGGGCCGGCAGACATCCGCGTGCAGATAGATCGCAGGGACGCGCGGCAGGAGGCGCTCCACCACTTCGCGGCACCGCTCGTAATCCTCCGGGTGCTTCACATACACGCGCAGCTTCGCGATGTCCCGCAACGTCGCGCCCGCGCCCGGCAGGCCGTGGCGGGCGAAGTTCTCCGGCGCGATGAGCCGCGCGATGTTGTCGAGGGTCTGCTCGGTCTGTCGCCCGATGTCGCCAGGATGAACGGTCTTCGCGTTGACGATGCTCGCCGTGCCGGACACGAGCGTGGTGAGGAAGTGCCCTTGGACCACCGCCATCGCGCGAGAGAACTTGGGGGATTGCGGAGAGTAATTCGCCTGATAGTCGCAGGCGGCCGTCTGCTGTGGATTCTCCAGCGGTAGCAGGAAGACATCCGCCCGTTGCGAGTCGAGCGCCAGGCAGTTCAGGGTGATGCCATCGCCTTGAGTGCCGATGCCGGTGCTGGCGGGATAAATCGTCTCCGGCGCGCATGGCGCGCGGTTCTTCATGCACAGACGGCGGCCGTGGAAAAACTCCGTCCGCGCGCGGTTCAATTCCTGGTAGCGCTGCTGTCCATCCGGCCCGTCGGTGATCTGGTTCACGTAGATCCAGGTGCGCACCACCTGGTCGAAGCCGACGCCTGCGGCCTCGAGTTGTTGATTCATCCGCTCGAAGGCGGACAACGATTCTCCAAAGGCGCCGTCCTTCGTCGCCTCGCCGCGAAGGCCGCCACAGTGAATCCATCGAATCCCCTCCGACTCGACCGCCAGCAGGTGCGGCCCGAACCGTTTCACGGTCACGGACGGTCCGCCCAGCGCCCACAACTCAATTCCCAGCGCGGCGCCGCAGCACGGTGGCTGCACGACGAACGTGGTCACCGGCATGGTTTCGCCGAAGCAGTCCCGGACGATCATTCGGCACGCCGCCTCGTCCGCGCCGTGGCGCAGGAAAACCATCAGGGTGGTCGGAGTGAGAGCCGTCGCCTGCCGGCTGACGATGCATTTGACCTGGGCGAACAACTCCTGGGCTTGCTCCCGGAAACTTCCCCGGCTGCCCGGCACCGCCATGATCGCGAGTCGCGCGAGGCTGCCGAGTTCGAGCACCGCATGACGTTCCGGCCCCAGTTTCAATTCGCACGGCAGGCCGCAGGGAGCCGGGTGGCTGCACGGCGTGGGGAGAGTCATCCGGCAATGATGCCCCGGGGACTGGTTCGCAATGGAAGCGCGGCTCGCGGACGAAGGTGTCGATTCGTGCATCGCCAACAACGAAGTCTTGGTGGGCTTCAATGTGGTCATTGGGAGTCGGACGGGCACCGTTGCTCGATAATCTTGATTTAAGTCAAGAAAGGGCCAACTCGCCATGCGTCACATCTTGCAGCCCATGATCTGAAAACTTATGCACACGACATCTCGTCGGCTGAATTTTTGGGATCCGCTGTTCAGCGCGCTGCTCGCCCTGCTCCTCACTCTGCTGATGCTGGCCGTGAACGCCTTTGGCGCGCCCACGCCAGCCAAGTCGCCGCCTGAGACCAGGGTCTTGTTCGATAAATTCCTCAACGGCCCGATGCGGGATGTGGAGGAAATTGTCTTCGCCGCCCGCGGCGTAAATCCCACCGACGGGCACTGGTACGCGAACTTCGGCTACTATTCGCACGACCCGGATCGGAAGGCCTGGGTCGAGGGCACCAAGCTCTACACGCTCAACCTCCGCACGCGCCGGTTGACCGCGCTGCTCGATGATCCACGCGGCGGCGTGCGCGATCCCCAGATCAGCTACGACGGGAAGAAAGTGTTGTTCAGCTACCGTCCAGGCGGGACCGAGCAATATCACCTGTATGAACTGGAGTTGAGCGGCTCTGGCACAAATCCGAAATCGGAAATCGGAAATTCGAAATTGAAGCAGCTCACCTCCGGTCCCTTCGACGACATCGAGGCCAGTTATTTGCCCGACGGCGGCATCGTTTTCGTTTCCAGCCGCTGCAAGCGCTGGGTCAATTGCTGGCTCACCCAGGTCGCCGTGCTCCACCGTTGCGACGCGGACGGCTCGAACATCCGCGCGCTTTCCAGCAACAACGAGCACGACAACACCCCGTGGCCGCTGCCGGACGGACGCATTCTCTACACGCGCTGGGAATACGTGGATCGCAGCCAGGTTCACTTCCACCATCTTTGGGCGATGAGTCCCGACGGCACCTCGCAGATGACCTGGTTCGGCAATCTTCATCCCGGCATCACCATGATCGACGCCAAACCCATCGCGGGCACGGACAAGATCGTCGCCAGCTTCAGCCCCGGCCACGGCCAGCGCGAGCACGACGGCGTCGTCACCGTCGTCGATCCAAAAGGCGGTCCGGATGCGAAGGAATTTGCCAGGACCATCAGCAAAGGCGCGCACTTCCGCGACCCGTGGGCCTTCAGCGAAGACTGCTTCCTCGCGGCCACGCGCGATTCATTGGTCGTGATGGATGGCAAAGGTCGCACGGAGGAAATCCTCAAGCTCCCGCCCGGTGACCTTGCCGCGAAACTGGAATGCCACGAGCCGCGCCCCGTCGTGCCGCGCCCGCGCGAACCCGTCCTCCAGCCGCGCGTGAAGCCCGAGGAAACCACCGGCCGCATGGTGCTGGCCGACGTGAACCACGGCCGCAACATGACGGGCGTGAAGGCGGGCGAGATCAAAAAATTGCTCGTGCTGGAAACGCTTCCCATGCCCGTCCACTACACCGGCGGCATGGAACCGATCAGCTACGGCGGCACGTTCACGCTGGAGCGCATCCTCGGCACCGTGCCGGTCGAGAAGGACGGCAGCGCCTGCTTCGAGGTGCCCGCCATGCGCAGTGTGTTCTTCGTGGCGCTCGACGAGAACGACATGTCCGTGAAACGCATGCAGAGCTTCACCAGCGTGCAGCCCGGTGAAACGATGAGCTGCGTGGGTTGCCACGAGCATCGCTCGCAGACGCCGCGCGCGGACTTTCACACCACCCTCGCGGTGCGCAAGACGCCGGCGAAGATCGAGCCGGTTCGCGACGTGCCGGACGTGATCGATTTTCCGCGCGACGTGCAGCCCGTGCTCAACGCGCTCTGCTCCGACTGCCACGGTTACGAAAAGACCGCGCGCGGCGGTCCGCGCGCCGGCCGCCTGCTGCTCACCGGCGACCGCGGCCCGATGTTCAGCCACAGCTATTACATGCTCACCATCGCGCGACTGTTCGCCGACGGCCGCAACCAGCCGAAGAGCAACTACGACCCGCGCACGCTCGGCAGCAGCGCGAGCCGGTTGCTCACGATGCTCGACGGCTCGCATCACGGCGTGCAGGCCACGGAGCATCAGAAGAAGCTGCTCCGCCTCTGGATCGAGACGGGTGCCGCCTTTCCCGGCACCTACGCCGCGCTGGGCTGCGGCATGATCGGCAACTACGCGGAGAACAATCAGGTCAACACCGGCGCGGACTGGCCCGAGACGAAGGCTGCCGCGAAGGTTATCCGGGAGCAGTGCTCCACCTGCCACGAACAGCCGAGCCGCCGCCTGCCGCTTACGCTGGCCGACGAACGGGGCGTCAGCTTCTGGCAACCGAGCCTCGACGATCCGCGCCTGCTGACCAGCCGCCACATCGTCTTCAACCTCTCACGTCCGGAACAATCGCTGATGCTCCTCGCGCCGCTGGCGAAGGAGGCGGGCGGATGGGGATTGTGCGGTGCCACGGAGCGCGGGTCTCTGACCCGCAGCAACTCCGGAACGACCGCCGGGCCGCGGCCCCCCGCCGTCTTCGCCTCCATCGCGGATCCCGGCTACCAGGCCATCCTCGACATGATCAAGGCCGGCCGTGATTTCCTGGAGCGCAACAAACGCTTCGACATGGCGGGCTTCGTCCCGCGCACTGACTGGTTCCGCGAGATGAAGCGCTATGGCATGGTCCCGCAATGTGTGAAACCCGAGGAAGCCACGGACGTGTACGCC
>JBDHQG010000361.1:0-5148 GCA_039806925.1 Limisphaerales bacterium | reverse complement strand
GAAACGCGACCCAGAAAGTCTCCGCGCCTCCAGTGACTCGAAGCAACCGAATCAATGCTCCAACCGCTCCAATGCAGAGCGGCAGCAGCAAGACGGCGGCGACTGTCTTCAGCCATTTTGGCATGTGGAGTTTGTAGCAGACGAAATTGGACGCGGGAGGAAAATTCAGAAAAACGCCCGGACAAACCGGCGTCATTCGTCGCCATTGCTGGGCGCGGCGAAGCACGAATTCATCTCGTCGGCAAAGGCCCTGCTTAATAGCCGGGCGTGTATCTGGATTACTACGGCTTAAGCGAACCGCCGTTCAGCATCACCCCGAATCCGCGGTTCCTATATTACGGCGGGAAGCACCGGGAAGCCTTGAATCACATGCTTTACGGCATTCGTGAGCGGAAGGGATTCGTCCAAATCACCGGGGAAGTCGGCGCGGGCAAAAGCACACTTTGCCGGGCCTTGCTCAGCCAGCTGGGCAACAATTACTCCACCGCCCTGATCCTGAATCCGATCCTTGATGCCGATCAGTTGATGCGCGCCATCGCGCTGGAATTCGGCCTGGATGTGCGCGATCTCGATCGGCTCGAAACATTGGAACAGATCAACCTGTTTCTCCTCCGGCAGGTCGAGGAAAGCCGGGAGTCGGTGCTGATCATTGACGAAGCCCAGAACCTGACCAACGACCTGCTCGAACAGGTGCGATTGCTGTCCAATTTGGAGACGGATGATCGCAAACTTCTTCAGATTGTCCTTATGGGCCAGCCGGAATTGCGCGACCGCCTCAATGATCCTGCTCTTCGCCAGCTCCGCCAACGCATCACCGTCCGTTACCATTTGAGCCCTTTGAAACGGACCGAAATTGGCCAATACGTCCAGCATCGCATGAGCGTTTCGGGAGCAAGGAGCGCCCCGGAATTTACGCTTGGAGCGCTCTGGCGGGTTTATTGCTACTCAAAGGGGATACCGCGGCTGGTCAATGCCGTGTGTGACAAATGCCTGCTTGCGGGCTTCGTCGAACAACGGGGTCAAATTGACTACCGGCTGGTCGGCCGGGCCATTCGCGAGCTGGAAGGTACAATCGATATATGAGCCTGATCAACGATGCCTTGAAGCGCGCCACGCAAACACAGCCGGCGACCAATCCGGCACCTGCCAACGGACAACCGATGGAACCCGCACCCCCGCACCGCGCCGTTGGGATTCCGAATTACTTCACGCCCGTGCTCCTCTTTGTCATTTGCGGTTCCTTCTGGTTCATTTTCAAGGGTTGGGATGCCGCCCGCCAGACGAGCGTAGCCCAAATCCTTGCGCCTCAGCCTGTTGTTGCACAAGCCCGTGAAATCGTCGCGGACGAACCCGAAGATATTCCCCCGACAAACAGCGCGGAGCTTCCCATTCCGCAGAACCGCCAGTTCGCATTAAACGATGGACCGACCCCAATTCCAATTCCTCAACTCCCGCAAGTGGCGGCGGTCAAACCCTCGCAAAGCGATGATGCGCTACCGGTTTCCGCCCGGGAAGTGCCGGCGGCGAACCGTTTCCGGCTGCAGGGAATTTTCTATCGCCCATCCAGTCCATCCGCTGTGATCAATTCCAAAACCGTCTACGTGGGCGACACGATTGCCGATGCGAAAGTGAAGTCAATCGATCAACGCAGCGTCGTGCTGGATCTCGGTTCACAGACGCAGGTGTTGACGCTGCGTTGATCTCCGCTTAAATCCGCTTCGCGCCAGAGCGGGATTTCCAGATTGTCTCTCCCGTCGAGCGCGATGATGAATCCGTTCGCATCCACCTTCTCGTCCTCGCCCGCGCTCGCCCGCGTCCTCCCGTTTGGGATCTTTTTGATCCTTACATTTCTCCAGGGTCAATTCGGTGAACCCGGACGTTACTGGGGCTACACCATCAAGAGCCTTGTTGGCGTCATGCTGCTCTGGTGGGCGTGGCCATTTGTCGCCGAGATGCGCTGGAAGTTCAGCGGCGCAGCCGTGTTCGTTGGTGTGGGCGTGCTCGTCATCTGGGTGGGGCTCGATTCCCTGGTTCTCAAGCAGCACGATCTCTGGGTGAAACTCGGGCTGAGCAAGCCGCCGGAAAAACCTCCTGCCTCATGGAATCCATTCGCGCAGTTTGGGGAAGGTTCAATATTGGCTTGGTTCTTCGTCTGCGCGCGAATTCTCGGCTCAACATTCGTCGTTCCGCCGCTGGAAGAAACCTTCTACCGATCATTCCTGTATCGCTGGATCGCGAAGCCCGATTTTCAATCCATCGGCCTCGGACATTTCGCATGGAAACCATTCCTCCTCGGCGCGGTCATCTTCGGCCTTGCCCACAATGAATGGCTCGCCGGAATTCTGTGCGCGGCAGCGTATCAAGGGTTGGTCTGCTGGAAAAAAAATCTGGGCGAGGCGATGACAGCGCACGCCATCACCAATTTCCTTTTGGGCCTCTACATCGTGGTCCGCAACGAATGGCACTTCTGGTGACCACCCTGTAAAGGCTACGGTGTCACTGCCAGCCGCTCATCATTGGCCTCACGCTTCATCAACACGCCCTGCTGTTTGTAGGGCTTGAGCATGAAGTGAGTCGCCGTGGAGATGACACCCTGGATCGTGGCTAGTTTCTCGGAAACAAACGTCGCGACCTCGCGCAGGTTGGTGCCCTGTACGACCACAAGAAGATCATAGCCTCCGGACATCAGGTAGCAGCTTTCCACCTCGCCATATTTCGCGATCCGCTCAGCCAGTCGATCGAAACCACCGCCGCGCTCGGGCGTGATTTTCACTTCGATCACCGCGCGGACGATCTCGCGATTCAGTTTCTCCTCGTTCAAAATGGTGCGATAGCCGAGGATCACTCCTGACGCCTCGTAGGATTTTATCTTCGTCGCCACGTCGCTCTCGGGCATGTTGAGCATGGCGGCAAGTTGCGCCGGTTTGAGCGCGGCATTGTCATGGAGCAGTTTCAGCAAAGGATCCATGCCCGGAGATTAAGCCGGAGAATGTTGTCGCGCCAAGCAACTAGTTGCCCCGCGGAAAACCGTCCAGGAATTCGTGGTGCCATCAACCTTATTCGGAGGCACACTTTGCTCGTGTCCGATGCCGACAGTTACAAGCTCGTCCAACTTCGCAATGGAGCATTCAGTGTCCATTCCACCTCGCACGGCGAAACCATGCATCCGGGTCTGGGGCCGGAGGCGGAGGCGCAGGAACTGTATGTGCGGCAGCTCCGGTTGACCGAACGGCAGCGGGAGACACATGGCGAATTTGTGATCTGGGATGTGGGGCTTGGCGCGGCTGCCAATGCCTCGACAGTTTTCCGCAACAGTCGCGGACTTGCAAATCACCTCCATGTCATCAGCTTTGAACACACGCTTGAACCGCTGCGATTCGCCCTTCAGTCGAGTGCGGCACTCGATTACCTGGGCGGATATGAACCGGTGATCGAACAATTGATCCGGCGCGGTGCGGTGATGTTTGACAACGGCGGCCAACAGGTTTCCTGGACCTTGCGTCTCGGAGATTTTCCAGCGTTCATTCGTGGCGCGGAAGCCGCGACGCTGGCGAAACCCCACGCGATCCTCTTTGACCCGTGGTCGCCCGCAAAAAATCCCGCCATGTGGACGGCGCCATTGTTCGCGGATCTGTTTGGTTTGTTGGATCCCCTGCGGCCATGCGCCATGCCGACCTATTCGCGGAGCACGATGCTGCGGGTGTCCTTGCTGCTGGCGGGTTTCTTCGTCGGGTCGGGCCAGGCCGCCGGGAGGAAGGAGGAGACGACGATTGCGGCGAACGCCCGTGAACTCGTCCCTTCACTGCTCCCACGCGAGTTTCTTGAACGTGTCCAACGTTCTGGAAGCGCGGAACCGCTGTGGGAGCCGGTGTATCGTCAGGCCCGCCTTCAACGATCCACCTTGGAATGTTTGCGGCGGCATCCGCAGTTCGTCTGACGTTTGTTCGACGCGACTGGAAAAAGAAAAAGCCCGCGGCCACCCAGCCGCGGGCTCGTGACGATGTGCAGCTGGCCTCGTCGGGCCGAAAGTTGTTATTTGATCAGCTTGCCGATGATGTTGCCGCGCATCACGCGTCCGTAGAACCGGCTGTCTTCGCTGTTCTCGCGATTGTCGCCGAGCACGTAATACTGCTCCTTCCCGAGCTGTATCCATTTCTCCTGAAGGTCGGGCGTGTCGGTGCGCGTTTCCTCCGCCAGGTACGGTTCTTCCAGGCGGCGACCGTTCACGAAGAGCGACCCGTTCTTGATGTTAATCCAGTCGAAGGGCTGCGCCACGATCCGCTTCACGGCGAAGTCATCATGTCCGGGATCCTTGATCACCACGATGTCTCCGCGCCTGGGCGAAGTCAGCAGGTACTGCCAGCGATTGAGGTAATAATGCTCACCATCTTTCAGCGTCGGCATCATGCTGCGGCCTTGGATCACCACTGCCGTGATGATGTAGCGGCTGGCCACGAAGTAGGCCGGGACCGAGAGCAACGCCACGATGAGGAGCGTCGTCGAGTTGCGGCGGAACCAGGCGGACGGCCCGGTGGCGACCGAAGCTTCTGAGGTCTTCGGCGCCACTGGAGCGGAGGCCGGCGTAAGGGCTGATTCCCCGCCCGGCTTCTCGTCCCGCATCCTGAGAGGGGGCAGTGAAGCCCCCTCCCAGTGCGGTTGGCGTTGTGTTTGGGTTGGCGGCAAATTCGTCATAAATCGTCGTTTTGTCGGCCAGCTCAGTCACCCGTTCCTGGGCTCCGAACTGATGGTGTTATTTACCCCGCCCCGGAGCTTTGAACAATTGGAGCAATTACATCGCGACCGGTAGGAACCGATACCGACACCCCGACCGGGGAAACACGGAAGGCGGTTGAAGGCCGGTTATTCGGCTGCAAGAACCTGCGAAGAGGTTTGGACGAGATGACACCGGCCAAGCGGATCGTTTGGATGCGATCCCGGATGCAGCCGGTTGACGGATGAGATTCAGCCGCCGCGTCCGCTGAAGTTCAGCGGGGCGAGGGCGAGGTCATCGGATCGACGACTGTGAAGTGCGATCCCGCCAGTTCGACGGGAGATCCTTCTTTGTCACCTCGAGGATTTCGCGGATGGCCACGCGCGATTCCGTGGAGAGTTTTGCGTAGGCTTCGCTCGAATCCTCGCCGCTCAACA
>JBDHQG010000360.1:0-5148 GCA_039806925.1 Limisphaerales bacterium | reverse complement strand
CCGCGCCGCGGCGAACAAGAAGCTCAAGAAGGTGCGTCGCGAGCTGGCGCAGGACATCGACTCTCTGGAATTGAAGACCAAGGTGATCAACATCGCGCTGATGCCGTTCCTCGTGGCGGTGGCGGGTGTGGGTCTGGCCGTGGTGCGCAAACAAAAGACGAAGGCAAAATGAACCGGAAACAACTGACTCTTTTGATCGTGGTGGCCGCCGTGCTCGGCGTGCTGGGCTGGGTGGCGTATCAGAAACAAGCCGAGCCGTACAAGGAATCGGCGCAGAAGATTGGCGGCAAGTTCCTGCCGAACTTCCCGCTGAACGATGTGGAGCAGATCGTCATCAAGCAGGGCACAACCTCGGCCACGCTGGCGAAGAAGAACGACGTGTGGGTGGTGGCGGATCGCGGGGATCATCCGGCGAACTTCGACACCATCAGCGACGTGCTGCGGAAGTTCTGGGAGCTGAAGGTTGCGAAACCGGTGAAGACCGGTCCTTCGCGTTTGCCGGCGTTGGAACTCGTGGCTCCAGACAAAGGACCGGGCACGCTCGTTGAATTCAAGGACAAGTCCGGCAAGGTCATCAACTCCGTGCTGCTCGGTGCCAAGAGCATGAAGCAGGCGGGCGAGGCTTCGCCGTTCGGCGGCGGCGGATTTCCGGACGGCCGCTACGTGATGCTTGGCAGCGATGTGCAGACCGTCGCGCTGGTGGCGGAGGCGTTCAGCAACGTCGAGGCGAAGCCCGAGGACTGGCTCGACAAGAAGGAATGGTTCAAGGTCGAGAAGCTCAAGTCCGTGTCCGTCACGGCCGCGCAGGCGACGAACAGTTGGAAGCTGTTCCGCGAAACCGAAACGGGCGAATGGAAGCTCGCCGACGCGAAGGCGGGCGAAGTGCTCGACAACGGCAAGAGCGGTTCCGCGACGAGCGCGTTGAGCTATCCGTCGTTCACTGACATCGCGACGAACACCGCTCCGGCGGCGACGGGCATGGACAAACCCATCGTCGCGCGACTGGAGACGTTTGACGGTTTCCTCTACACCGCCAAGGTCGGGAAGGCGGAGGGTGAGAATCACTATTTCCAGATCGCGGCGGAAGGTCAGTTCCCGAAGGAACGCACGCCTGGCAAGGATGAAAAGGCTGAAGACAAGGAGAAGCTCGACAAGGAATTCGCCGCGAACACGAAGAAGCTTCAGGACAAGCTCGCGGCCGTGAAGGCGCACGAGAAGTGGACCTACCTCGTCTCGAAGTGGACCGTCGATGCGTTCTTGAAAGAGCGCAAGGATCTGCTCGCGGACAAGAAGGAAGAGCCGTCGGCGGAGCCAAAGTCCGACGCGAAGCCTTAGGTGGAACGATGCAGCAGGAAATCGCCAACTGAGGACTGCCGCACTCACAGGTTTGAACTCGACACGCCAACCAGTACAGGAAGCGTGCCAACGAAAATGGCTTTGGCGCTGGGACAGCTTCTCGCTTACGAACCCTTCATGAATCGAAGGAAAGATCAGCTACGTCACACTGAACATCCCTACACCATGCCCACCTCGGGGTGCTGTTCTGGTCAACGCAAGAGCGCGGTTTCACGGGTCTGTTTCACTCCAGTGCGCTCGGTTCGCTTTCAGTCAGGGATGCGACTGTCCCAGCTATGTCGAACGGAGGGTCACAGCACTGTCATTCAGGCGCAAGCTGCCAAGTTTTCCTGAAAATACTTTTTCACGCCCATGCATGTCAGTGCAAAATGATCAAAAACGCAAAGTGCAGTCTTGCCCTTTATTCATGCGGTCATCATGCAAGTTTGTCGATGGGCATGAACATATCTAATTGGGCTTCCAGCCTGTCCCGATCTTTCTCAAGGGGACACCAACGTTCCGGGTAATAGCGATTCGTTCGCCTGGCATCACGCCGGTTTTCGGCGCTTCACCGGAGCAGTCTTGGTCTTCTTCTTTTTCGCCGGCTTGGTTGCGGTGCGAGGGGAACGACGGCGAAGCGAGGTTTGAATCACCGACTCGTAGTAATCGATGAACTTCCGGGCTGACAGATGCCGGATGGCGTCGCCGATGACGTCGAGGGCCAGATCGTCCACCTTCCTGAACCGCACGCACGATTTTCCCATGTCGAGCTTCTTGCCGGTTTTGGCCCATGCTTCGCGAAACGGCTTCTCTTGTTCCGGGCCGTAAACGCATCCGAGATAAACCGACATGTAATTCTTTTGCGAGGCGAGGCAGATGAAGGGCAGCGGCTGTTTCGGGTCGCAATGGTATCCAGGCGGATAAACGGAATGCGGAACGTAGTAGCCGATCATGCCGTATTGCATGCCCTCCTCGTAAAGCGCGTCGAGGTTCTTGAGGATGACGGCGCGCACGGCTTCAATGGCGGCGCGGCGGTCGGCGGGAAGTTCTTTGAGATACTGTGCGACGGTGGCGGCCTTGCTTTGCATGATGAACGGAGCGTAGCGGGCGCGGGTGCGGGGCTGCAATCGACGGTTCGAGGAATTTATCCGGATTTCCCCGAACTGGATTTTTTTTCGGCTCAGGAGGCGCGGGTGTTCTTTTCCGTGCGCAGCGCCTGCTCGTAGCTTTCGAGCGCCTCGCGGTAGCGCTGGAGGCGGTTGCAGACGCCGCCGCGGTACAGATAGGCCACGGTCATCGAGCTGTCGGCCACGATGGCGCGGTCGTAATTTTCCAAGGCGCGTTCCCAGTCCTGCATCTTTTCAAAGGCCATGCCGCGCTTCACGAGGGCCTCGGCGTTGTTCGGATCAAGGTCCAGCACTTCGTTGAAGCACTCCACCGCCGGCTCCGCCGCATCGAGGTTCAACAGCGCCTGTCCTTTGCCGAGCAGCACGATGGCGCGGGCGTCGGGCGATTCAGGCCCGGGCGGCGCCTCCGGCGAGTCTTCCGGCATCAGCGGCTGGATGTTCGGACTGGCGGCGGATTTCACGACCAGCGTCGCAGGCTGGCTGCCATTGGCGGCTCCGGCCTGGGCGCTGTGTTCGAGCTCGAGAATGCGCTTCTGCAGCTGTTCGAGCGCGTTTTGGAAACGGGCGCCCGCTTCCTCGGCGGCTCCCTGAGAACCGCCCGCCACCTCACCGGTCCCGAGCAGGCCGGCACCGGCGCCGGCGGCGAGAAGCTGCGGGCGGGCGGCGTTCGTGACGGCGATTTCGGAGAAGCGACCGAGGGCGCGGGCGAGGACGACGAGGATGAAAATGATCCCGATGATGCCGACCGCGGCGAAAATGCCGGCGACCGTGAGAATGGCGCGATTGGAGCTTTGCACGGCTTCCATGTGGCGCTCGTGCATGTGGTTCATGGACGATTCAATCAGCCGCAGGCTCGTGGTGATGGCCTCAGAGCTTTGCGCGGTGCGCGCCTCGAGCTCCTTGCGGAGCTTGTCGATTGCCTCCTGGGTTTTGCGCAGCTCCGCCTCGGTGTTCGTCGAAACCTGGGAGATCGCGGCGACGGATTCGGGCGGGTTCTTGGCGGCGGTGGCGGGGTCGTCCTGCGCGCGGGCGGTGAGGGCGGCCGACACTGCGACAACGGCAGCGACAAGGATTCCCCGAAGGCTGATGAGAAACAATGTCTGGGTTGTCATGTTGGGTTGCAGCTTGGGCAGACCTTAGAAAACCGACACGTTCGTGCAAGGCGAAAAACCGGCATACAGAACGAGGCCGAGGGCTTCCAGCGCGGCCGCGAACCGCCTGCGAAAGCCCGAGTTGATTTTGCACAGGCTGGACAGCAGCGGGCTGTTGACGGCTTCTCACCAGGCATTGCCGTGAGTTTGCCGCCCCGGAGAACAGGCTACGCGCCTGTCCTGCTGGCGATCACGGATATCTCTGCCGCAATGCTTCCCGCAGCGCCTTCAGCCCTTTCCGATCCGCCAGCGCCATCAGCGCGGCGAGATGTTCTGACGCGCCGATCTCTCGCAGTTCTCCACCGCGATGCACTTCAAGCGCCTGCTGCATTGCCTCGGCGCCGAGTTTCGGGTCCGGCTTGCCGGCGCTGTTCTTGATCGAGTTAATCGCACTGCCCGCCAGGAACAGGATGCACTCGCTCAAGCCGCGCTGCTCCGCGTCAGCGAGGTTCAGGATGATGTTCCCCTGATCGAGTCCGCCCGCGCGCGCGATCATCGTCGGCTTGATCCCCGGCAACGGCTGCGTCAGCACGCGCTCGCTCGCCAGCCATTCGTCGCCATACGGATAAATGAACGGCGCGCCCTGTCGCACCGGCGCCGTCTGCCGGAAATCAATGCCGTCCAGCCGCGCCAGGAAATCCACCACGTCACGCCAGATGCCCCCGCGCGTCTTCACACCGATGCCCGCGTTGTGACCGTAAATCGCCGGCGGCTGCGGCCGATGCTTCATCGCCTCGCGCACCATGCGGACCGTGCCGTTGGCGAAACTCTCGCTGAACATCACGCCTGTCGCACCGGCTTCCACCACCGCATGGACGCTCTCCAAAATCTCATGCGGCGCACCGGTGAGATGCGGCGCGAAGACGATCCCCTTTCCGCCGCGCTTGTCCTGCTGACGTTTGATCGCCTCCACGCCGCGCCGCGCGCGTTCCTTCACCGGCGAGTAGTCGAGACGCGGATACAGGTTCTCGTCCTCCTTCACGAAGAGGAACAGCGGACACGCCGCCGCCTCTTCCATCAACGCGCCCACCGTGTCCGGCGTGATGCCGGCAGTGGGCTTCAAGATCGTGCCGAACGCCGGTTCGCTCGCGCCGAACTTCGTCAATGCACGCAATCCATGCGGTCCATGCGCCGGGCCGGGGAACGTGCGCAGCACCTTCTCAGGAATCTGCAGCGACACCAGGCGCGCGTCTTGATTCTCGTAGATGTCGAAGATGATCGCGCCGGCGACCGTGTGCAGAATGTCCGTCGAGGTCAGATGACCGTCCGCCTGCAAGAGCATCTTCAGCGGATACGCCATGTGAACCAGCCCGAGCCGGCCAGTCGCGTCGAACGCATCGACGCCCACCGCCTTGCCCGTGCATTGCTCCAGCAAGGAACCGGGCGGAATGTCCTTCGTCCCGCTCGTCGCGTGGTAACTGATCTCCTTCGCCGCATGTTCGAGACTCCACGAGCGCAGAGCGAAGAAGTAGGTGGCGACGATTTGATCATCAAGCTTCGGCGCGGGCCGGGCAGCGAGACGTTCCGAGATGATG
>JBDHQG010000359.1:0-5176 GCA_039806925.1 Limisphaerales bacterium | reverse complement strand
GTGGGATGCACTTTCGGTCGGTGAGCGAATGCAGAAACTCGACGAACTCGTGAAGCAGGCGAAGGATGCCGATGAGGCAAGCGATTCTGAAAAGTATCGTGTCGCCGCCGCTATTTTTTACGCACGCCTCCGTTCGACATGGGAACGAAGCGTTGAGGAACTTCTCTTTAACAAGGTGGTCCAGCGCTACGACAAAGCGGTCAAGACCATGAGCCTGCCGGGCGTCGCTGTGGATTCCGACAGTATCACGGCAATTTTTCATGGCATGACTCGATCCTCGAAAATCATCGAAGCACATGACCATGCTGTCGCGGCCAATTTGCCGCTGCCGCAACTGGAGGAGATGAAAGCCGATTTGCAAGCGCTCAAGGATTTTGCGGCAGCGCAAAAGAAAAAGATCAAAGAGGCAGATGAGAGGCACAAACACCTCAAGCCCTGACTAAACCAGAAATCCCTCGTTTAATGACCTACAAAAAGAAACTGATCGAAGTGGCGCTGCCGCTGGAGGACATCAATCGCGAGGCGGCGAGGGAGAAGTCCATCCGGCATGGACATCCGTCCACGTTGCATTTGTGGTGGGCGCGACGGCCGCTCGCGGCGTGTCGGGCGGTGCTGTTTGCGTCGCTGGTGGATGATCCGTCGGAGTGTGTGGCGGAGTTGATGGCGGATGCTGGCAAACGCAAGGCGGCGGAGAAGGCGTTGGCGGCGCAGCGGAAGTTGTGGGAGGCGCGCAAGACGCTGTTCGATAAGGCGCAGGCAGCAGGGATTTCCGCGCCAGAACCCGGCCCGGAACCGAAGCTGGAGGAAGTCATCGTCGAGACGGAGCGGGAGCGGTTGTTCGACATCATCCGCGAGTTGGTGAAGTGGGAGAACTCCAACAATGACCGCACGCTCAACAAGGCGCGGGCAGAGATCATGCGCTCGTGTAACGGGAAACCGCCGCCAGTGTATGACCCTTTTTGCGGCGGAGGTTCGATTCCGCTGGAAGCGCAACGGCTCGGACTGGAGGCGCACGCCAGCGATTTGAATCCCGTGCCGGTGCTCATCAACAAGGCGCTCATCGAAATCCCGCCAAAATTTGCGGGCAAGCCGCCGGTGAACCCGGAGTCGCGGAAGAAACTGAGCGCGTCCGGCTCGTGGAAGGGCGCGGCGGGGCTGGCCGAAGACATCCGTTACTACGGCCAATGGATGTGCGACGAGGCGGAGAAACGCATCGGTCATCTATATCCCAAAGTGAAACTGCCGAAGGAGTACGGCGGCGGCGAGGCGACTGTGATTGCATGGCTATGGACGCGCACGGTGGTCAGTCCCAACCCGGCGGCCAAAGGTGCGCATGTTCCCCTGGTGAAATCTTTCTGGCTCTCCTCTAAAGCGGGCAAAAAAGCGTGGGTTGAACCGGTGATAGACCAGGCCACGATGACCTACCGGTTTGAAGTTCGCCTCGGCTCAGGGGAGCCTCGGGCCGGCACCGTCAAACGCACCGGAGGAGTTTGTCTGCTCACCGAAAGTCCAATCCCACTTCAATATGTCCGTGACGAAGGCAAAGCTGGACGATTGGGCGTGCGGCTTTTGGCAATTGTGGCGGAAGGCAGAGAAGGTCGGCTTTACTTGCCGCCGAACGAGGAGCACGAACAAGTCGCACATCTCGTAGAGCCGAGTGACGCGCCCGATACTAATCTACCCAAGCAGGCACTGGGCTTCCGAGTGCAAGCCTATGGGATGACCAAACACAAACAGCTATTCATAAACCGCCAGTTGACCATGTTGCTCGCGCTGTGTGACTTGCTGAAGGATGCTCGCAACCAGGTGTTAAAGGATTCCGCTAATCACAACGAGTGTGCTGATGCGGTCGTCACTTACCTGGGAATCGCGATTAGCAAACTCACAGCATTCCACTGTGGGTTGGGGATGTGGCGTGCGTCTGACAACAAGACAGGTCGAGCGTTTGGTCGACAGGCAATTTCGATGGTGTGGGATTTTCCTGAAGCAAACCCGTTCGCGGACGCCGGAGGCGAGTTGGGTGGAGCATTTCAGTCATTGGGTGACTTGATTGGAAACCTGCCAGCCGCTCCGCCAAGCGACGCCATTCAACACGATGCCGCCGTCACATTCGGGACCGGCGCGGCGGCTGTCTCCACTGACCCACCCTACTACGACAATGTTCCCTATGCTGACTTGTCTGACTTCTTTTACATCTGGCTGCGCCGAGCACTGAACTCCACCTATCCGGAATTATTCGGCACCGTTCTCGTTCCAAAAAGGGAAGAACTTGTTGCGGAACCATTCAGGCACGGCAGCAAAGAGGCGGCGCAACGATTTTTTGAGGAGGGATTGAGTAAGGCTTTCCATAACATCAGAGCCACGAGCTTGCCTGACTTTCCAGTGACTGTTTACTACGCGTTCAGGCAAGCGGAAGAGGATGGAGAAGGCGAAGATGTGGAAGTCGGCATCGCATCCACAGGCTGGGAAACAATGCTTGAGGGATTGGTCGCGGCCGGATTCTCCATCGATGGCACTTGGCCGATGCGAACGGAACAAGCGAAAGCACTGAAGGGGACACGGAACGCATTGGCCTCCTCCATCATTTTGGTTTGCCGCCCGCGCTCAAAAGACGCGGACGTGGCTTCGCGCCGTGATTTCCTGGCCGCGTTGAAGCGGGAGTTGCCCGAGGCGCTGCGGAATTTGCAGAAGGGCAACATCGCGCCGGTGGACCTGGCGCAGGCCGCGATCGGACCGGGTATGGCCGTGTTCAGCCGTTACGCGCGCGTGCTCGAAACCGATGGCTCGCCGATGGGCGTGCGCACCGCGTTGTCGCTCATCAACCAGTCGCTCGACGAGGTGCTGGCCTAACAGGAAGGCGAGTTCGACGCGGACACGCGCTGGGCGCTGGCGTGGTTCGATCAATACGGCTTCACCGAGGGCGCCTACGGCCAGGCCGAGACTCTCTCGACGGCGAAGAACACGAGCGTCAAAGGAATGGAAGACGCGAAGATACTCGTGGCGAAAGGCGGCAAGGTGCGTCTGCTGAAGAAGGAGGAACTCCCGGCGGATTGGGACCCGGCGTCGGACACGCGGCTCACGATCTGGGAGTCCACGCATCACCTGATTCGCGCGCTCGACCAGGGCGAGCAAGCCGCCGCCGAGTTGCTGCGGAAGCTCGGCGCGGTGTCCGAAATCGCGCGCGACCTGAGCTATCGCCTCTACACGGTCTGCGAGCGCCGCAAGTGGTCCCAAGACGCCATCGGCTACAACGCCCTTGTGCTCGCGTGGCCGGACCTCACGCGCCTGGCGCAGGAACAGAAGGCGGCGGGACCGAGCCAGGGGGAGATGATTTTGTAAGCCATGAACATGACGATCAAAGGCATTCAAGAGTTGGTTTATCACTTCCAACCTGATCGCGATGCGCGGCCACTGGTACTACTCGGTGCCGGTGCGAGCTTTCGCGCAGGAGTGCCGGTCGCAGCGGAAATGGTCCGCCAAATCGCCCGCTTCGCCTATGCCGTGAAGGAATTGGGGACTTCTTCCGAGCACGCAGTCGGAATCATGGAAGGTGACATTCAGCGATACTTGAAACAGCAGTCCTGGTTTCAAGATGGCCACCTCGGAGAGATGTTCCCCTACGCCGTGGAAAACCTGCTAACGCCAAGCAGCGTCAGAAAGGCGTTCTTCGCCACCATCATGAGCCGAACCAGCGGCCCCACGGAGGGACACCAAGCACTGGCGGACCTGGTTCAACGGCAGCTATTGCAGACGGTCTTAACAACCAACTTCGACTCGTTGATCGAGGATGCCTTGCGGGCGCGGCAGCCACAAATCAAGAGCATCGTGGCCATCAACAAGTCGGTCGGGGACATCGCGGCGTTTTCACCGTACAACCGGGCGCAGGTGGTTTACCTGCATGGTGCATTTGAGTATTACCGGGATCGGAACTCAATCAAGGAAACGAGCCGCATGGACGAGACGATTGTTGCCAAAGTGCGGCACATGATCGCCTACGCGCCTCTGATCGTCATCGGCTATCGTGGATACGAGCCGAGCGTGATGGAGCATCTCCTAAGTGAGGGAATCGACGAATCCAACAAGTATGCCCACGGAGTATTCTGGTGCGTCCGCAAGCCTGATGACATTCACGAAAACGTAAAGGCGTTCGCATCGAAGATCGGGACGAATTTCACTTTGGTCCAGATCGCGGGCTTCGATGAGGCGATGGCCGAATTAAACGGGCTGCTGTCGGGTCGCGCAGCCTATCAGGGGACAGGAGCGATCTCGATTGGCGAGACGGGGGGTGCAAAAAGCTACGACTTGGTGATTCGCAATGATCTCACGATGGATTCCTTGGAGCGGGATCAAGTCGTCGCGATGGCAAAGCAGTATGCGACAGCCATTCTCAAGGTGGATTTGAAGGTGGAAGAACTGGAGCGATTCCTAGAATCGTATTCGTTTGCGAAGCGCGATTCGGCTGGAATCCTGCGACCCTCACTTGGCCTTTACCTGTTAGCAGGCAAAGACGTCACGGAGCACAACCCGCACTTGAAGACCGTTGTTCTCCGAGACGGGAAGCATCAGACCGTCTTTCCTGGCAATCTACTGAAGCAATTCAACGACCTCAGAGAATTCCTGCTTTCGCCCGAAATCAATGCCACCGTTCGCATCAAACGGCAGGACGGTGCCGTGGAAATGGAGGCTTATCACCAACGTGCTGTTCTGGAACTGCTGGTGAATCTGATGGCGCATCGTGATTATGATTCTAAGGAGCTTGCGACGATTGAGTACCATACTGGACGCTCCCTGCGCTTCGTGACTCCCGGCGGGTTGCCGCCGGGTGTTTTCCGTGCGTTGAGTCCCGATGCCCAAGGTGAGTTCACGCCTCAGCGAAATGTCCGCGAAATCAGGAACCCGGTTATCTCTGACGTGTTCTTTTCCCAAGGCGTCATGGACAAAGCAGGGACGGGGCTGGTCGATACGATTAAGTACATGAAGGAGCATTACGGAGCCGCAAAGTTCTCCGTTGGCAAAAACAACGACCACGTTTCCGCGATGCTCATCCAAGCAGAGGCCACCGGCGACAGCGTTGGCCAGACCGCGTATCCAGTCGGGCAACGGGAAGTCTTCCTCACCAACTTGTTCCCTTTCGTATCCCTCCCTCCGACGCTGTTTTTCCTCCCGCTCGATGAAT
>JBDHQG010000358.1:0-5179 GCA_039806925.1 Limisphaerales bacterium | reverse complement strand
GCGACGATGTCGAAGGTGGGGTGGCCGACGGGCACTTGCAGGTAAAGGCCGATCAAGCCCGCGAGCGCGATGAGCGCGCCGGCGCTGAGATAAAGCGTGATGTTGTAGGTCGCGTAGTTCTTGTCCGCGCCCGAGCCCCACACGCCAATCATGATGAAGGTCGGAATCAACGCGAACTCGTGGAACGCGTAGAAGAAGAACAGGTCGAGCGACGCGAAGGCGCCGAGGATGCCGCCGGTCATCACCATCAGCAGGAAGTAATAGAGCTTGTCGTTGGTTTTGATTTCGCACGACACGCACGCCGCCGCGAACGCCACGATGGCGCCCATGAAGATCAGCCCGACGTTGATGCCATCGACACCGACGAAGTAATTGATGCCGAGCGACGGCACCCACGCGACTTTCTCGATGAACTTGTAGCCGCCCACGCCGGCCTCGGCCGCTTCGTATCCGAGAAACATCTTGGTCGCGACCAGCAGCGAACCAAGCGTCGCCAGCAACGCCACGCCGCGGAACACGACGCGATAGCTGCGCGGTGTGAACAGAATCACCAGCGCGGCGAGAAAGGGGAAGAGGATGATCGAGGTCAGCATGGGAATGAAATGTCCAATGACCAAGGCCCAATGACCAAGGCTGAACGGAGAACTGTTGACCAATCTGGCCGACGAGTTTCCGTCTCATTAGCACCCGGCTTCAGCCGGGTGTGGAACGCGCCGTGAACGCTGAACCGCTTCAGCGGTTTCCGAGAATGGGGAGTCCACGGAAACCGTTGAAACGGTTTTCTGTCGCTTGGCTCGCGTGACACCCGGCTGAAGCCGGGTGCTAATGAGACACCGAAACGTGAGCTTGAGATTGAATTGGTCATTTCAGGGCGAAGAGGAGAACGAGAACTACGCCCGCCACGAACAAAAAGGCGTAGGTCTGGAGGTTGCCGGTCTGCACGAGGCGCAGGGCGCGGCCGAAGATTTCCGTGGAGCCATGCAGGCCACGCACGCCAAGGCCGGCGATGATCCAGCGGTCGAACCAGTCCGCCAGTCGCGAGATGGCTTCGTGCGTGATGGTGATCAGGCCGGAGTATATCTCGTCGAAGTAGAACCGATCGCGCATCGCACGCGACAGGAGGCCGAGCTTCTCGGGTAGCGGATCTTTCTCCGCGTTCGCGTAGAGGCTGTAGGCGAAGGAGAAGCCGAAGACAGTCGCGCCCAAGCCGACCAACGCCGCGAGCGGCGCATGGCCGAAGGGCGCGAAGAGCGTTTCGAGGAAGTTGCCGTGGTGGAGATGCGCTTCCGGCGTGAGCTGGCGGGCGAAGATCGAATCGATTCCCCAGAAGCCGGCGAGCACCGTCGGCACTGCGAGGAGAATCAGCGGCCATCCCATGACCTTCGGCGATTCGTGCGCGTGATCGGCATGGTCGGAGCGAGTGCCGCCGAAGAATGTCACCAGCACGAGGCGCGACATGTAGAACGTGGTGAGAAACGCCACCAACGACGCGAGGATGAACAGCAATGCGTTGTGTTCGGAAGCGGTGGCGAGGATCGCATCCTTCGAGTAGAAGCCGCTCAAGGGCGGCACGCCGCAAAGCGCGAGTGTCCCGAAGAGGAAGGTCCAGAAGGTCACCGGCATTTTCTTCTTCAGGCCGCCCATGTGCCAGATGTCCTGCTCGTGATGACAGGCGTAAATGACGGAGCCGGCGCCGAGGAAGAGCAGCGCCTTGAAGAACGCGTGCGTGGTGAGGTGATACATCGACGCCACAGGACCGGTGAGTCCGACGGCCATCACCATGTAGCCGAGCTGCGAGAGCGTGGAGTAGGCGAGAATGCGCTTGATGTCGTTTTGCTGAACAGCCATCAGCGCGGCGATGAGTGCGGTGAATCCGCCAACCCACGCGATGAGGTCGAGCGCAGACCAGCCGTTGAGGAAGCTGAGGAACTCTGGCCACACGGTTTGCGCACCGAAGAGGAAGAACAGGCGGCAGAGCATGTAAACGCCGGCGGCGACCATCGTCGCGGCGTGGATGAGCGCGCTGACGGGCGTCGGGCCTTCCATCGCGTCCGGCAGCCAGACGTGCAGCGGGAACTGCGCGCTCTTGCCCATCGCGCCGCAGAAGATCAGCAGTCCGGCAATCGCGGCGACGCCGCCCCATGCTTCAGGAGCCTTGAGCAAGCGTTGCTGGAGTTCGTCGAAGCTGACGGAGCCGAGCGTGGCCCAGACGAGGATGATGCCGAGGATGAATCCGAAGTCGCCAAGGCGATTCGTGATGAACGCCTTCTTGCAGGCGTCGGCGGCAGAAGGTTTCTCATACCAGAAGCCGATGAGCAGGTAGCTGGAGACGCCGACGAGTTCCCAGAAGATGAAGGTCATCACCAGGTTGTTCGAGAGCACGATGCCGAGCATCGAGAACATGAAGAGGCTGAGGCTGCCGAAGTAGCGGCCCATGCAGCGGTCTTCCTTCATGTAGCCGTACGAGTAGATGTGAATCATCGTGCCGACGCCGGTCACGACGAGCAGCATGAGCAGGCTCAGCGGATCGAGGCGTAAACCTATCTCCACCTTGAGGTCGCCGAGATTTAGCCAGTTCAACGGCGACGGCAGAACGAGCGGCGAGCTCCTGAACATCGCGAACATGCCGCAGCTCACGAGGAACGACAGCACGACGGCGGTGATGGAAATTTGCACGCTCAGCCGGTGACTGCGGTGCGTGAACAGACCGATGGCCGCCGCCGAGAGCAGCGGCAGCAGCAGGATGAGCCAGGCCAGGTCTTCAGGTTTGAGATTTTCGAACATGCGCGGAAATCAGAGTTTCATCGAGGTGAGGTCTTCGACGTGGGCGGTCTGGCGCTTGCGGAAGAGCGCGACGATGAGCGCGAGGCCCACCGCCACTTCCGCCGCCGCCACCGTGATGATGAAGAAGACCATGACCTGGCCGTTGAGGTTGTTGTTGAACCGCGAGAATGCGACGAGCGCGAGGTTGGCCGCGTTGAGCATCAGCTCGAGCGACATGTACATCACGATCAGGTTGCGTCGCATGATGACGCCGAGCACGCCGAGGCAGAAGAGCGCCGCGCTGACGATCAGGTAATGTTCGAGTCCGACAGGCGTTAAGTGCATTTTATTTGGCCGCAAAGAACACAGAGAACACAGAAAGGAACGGGAGAAGGCTCACCAGCTTTCCCATAACCGGCTCCGTGACTTTGCCGTTGTTGAAAATGAACTTTCGAATCTGAAAACGATAGGAGCCGAAGTTAATTAGCAGCCCGTGCTCGATGCGCGACGCCTTCAGATAGCCGAGCGTTTGCGCAACGTGTTCGTCCGCGATGGTCTTGGCAGCTTTCAATTCCACAATCAGCCGCCCGTCCACGAACAAGTCGGCGAAGTATTCGCCAATGACGGTCCCATCCTCGTCGTGAACCTTGAGCGGATGTTGCTGCTTCACGTCAAATCCCGCTTTGCGCAACCGATGCACCAGCGCGTTCTCATAAACTTTTTCGAGATGCCCGTTGCCGTGGTAAACGTGAACATCATAGGCCGTCTGTCTCACCAGCGCGCTCAATTCGTTGATTGTTTTCATGGTCATCTCTCCTCTCTGTGTTCTTTGTGTTTTCTGTGGCTATTTCAAATCTTTCTTGCTCAGGAGAATCACGCCGACCATCGCCACGAGGAGCAGGATGGAGACAATCTCAAACGGCAGCAGGTATTGAGTGAACAGCAGTTTTCCGAGCGGCTTGGTCGCGCCTTCCGCCTGCGGCTGAAGTCCTGCGCCGACGCCGGATGTCGTGATAGCCCGCACGGCAATCGCCAGTAGAGCACCGACCGACACAGCACCAGTGACAATGCCGAAGGTCTTGTAGTGACGGCGGACTTCCTCCTTCAAATCGAGGAGCATGATCACGAACAGGAACAGCACCATCACCGCGCCCGCATAGACGAGGATTTGCACCGCCGCGAGAAAGAACGCGTGCAGCAGCACGAAGAGGCCGGCCATCGAGACGATGGTCAGCACGAGAAACATCGCGCTGGTGACCGGGTTGCGCGTGAACGGATTCGCCACGACGAGGAAGGCGCAGAGCAGCGTCAGCGCGGCGAAAAGGTAAAAAAAGATGTCACTGATGGGCATGAATCTGTTTAGCAAAACTGGTTGGTTCGAAGATAGTGCTCATGGGCGTCAGACCAACTTAAATCCTTTTGGTGCCTTTTTTGAAATGCGTTGGTGATAAGGTGAGACGTATAGTTTCGTGAGAAAATGTCCGGCTTGTGAAAAGATATCGTACTCATCTACGGGAAGAGTGTTTGCCTCTTTGATCCCTCGTGCTCGTTTGCAAACGACGTTTTCACCATTCTCACGCCTAAGTCTCCGAAAATAAATCTGAATTCCACCAATACCCCGTATTGGAATTGGATTTGTGACCTCAAGCCCAAACTCACCAACCGCGAACGGTATCACGTCGCAGTCGTAGCCTTGGGTGTCTGACCCAAATGCGCTCAGTAACATGATTTTCAATGACTCGTACGAGTTCACCACTGGGTCAACCTTATCAAAAACTGCATAAGCATTTACCGAAACCGATTCGAGAAAGCCAAGTTTTCCACCCGAGTCCTCGATTGTGCGTTGGATCAGATCGTCAGCGGTTCTGCCGCGGTGAGTTTCCCCATCGTAGTTTACGGAAGCTATCGTGAAGCGAACTTTGGCTTTTGTATAGACGAGCAGCGCTTCTTGGGGCAGCAACTTGCCGTTGCAAATCTCCACGACCTTTTGAGTGCGGAATAGCTTCTCTTGTGTTCCACCTGGAAAAATCTTCTTTTCGAGAACATCAAAGTTGTCCTCATCTGGCGATTTCGGTTTGTTCTTTTTCCAAAACATGGGTGTTTCTAAGGTCTCTGTAGAATATCAGACCTTCACCGGAAAATTCTCCTGCTCCTTCGCCTCCTCCAGCTTGTGTTTCCACTTCTGGATGCCGGCGTGGGTGCCGCCGAGCGAGAGCACTCCGACAGCTGCGATCAGCGCCAGGGCACCGGTGAGTAATCTGGTGAGACGATCCATGGCCGGCCACCTACGTCCCCGCCGAAGCGGCCTTGGCCCGGGAGGGGCAAGGATTCGGAGAGCCCGCCGGCTGCGTTGCGTGGGTGAGTAGGTGGAGGGTGTGGAGCTTCCACGCGCCATCCACCCTGACGGCGGTGCCCT
>JBDHQG010000357.1:0-5189 GCA_039806925.1 Limisphaerales bacterium | reverse complement strand
CGAAGACCAGCACGCTGGCGTGGAAGCCGACGTGACAATCCGGCAGCTCCAGATCGTTCACGGCGCGGCGCGTGAGCTTCGGCTCGACGAAGTTCTTCAGGTCATAGCCCCAGTAACCAAAGCAGCCGCCGAGCGGAAACGGGAAATCGAGTTCATCCAGCAACTCGTAGCGCGCCATCAAGCCATCCAGCAAATGCCATGGATCGCCGAACTGTTCCGTGGTCCCGCCGTTCGCGATCAACTCGCACCGCGAGCCGAACGAACGGAAGGCCAGAAACGGCCGCGCCGCCACGAACGAGTAACGGGCCTGCGGCGAATCGAACAGCGAGCTGCGCAACAAGACCACGCCGGCCTCGCCCCGCAGGCGCTCCACGACCGCATCGGGGCCGAGCGACGAATGAATCTCCTGGATGATCGGGCGCATGAATTCAGACGACCAGCATCTCGACGAGGCCCCTGCCCGATTTCAACGGGCTCACCACCGCGAGGCTCATTCGCCCCGGGCGAAAGAACTCGCGGGCCACCGCGCGCACCGCCGCCGGCTTCACCTCCGCGATGCGCTGCTTGGTTTCCGCCGGCGGAATGATCCTTCCGTAACCCAGCAGCTGTTCGCCCACCCAGTTCATCTGGCTCTCCGTGCCCTCCAGGCTGAGATCAAGCTGGCCGATCAAGTAATCGCGCGCCCGGCGAATCTCCGCCGCGCTCGGCAGGTCATCGACACAGCGCCGCAGCTCGCGCATCACCAGCTTCATCGCCTGACGCAGCTTGTCCGTGTCGATCCCGGCCGAGATCGTCAGCGCCCCGACGTCGTCGAAGGAAACCAGGCCGCTGTGAACCGAGTAGGCCAGCCCGTGCTCTTCGCGCAACACCTGAAAAAGCCGTGAGCTCATGTTGTCGCCAAGGATCGTGTTCAACACCCGCAACGCATACCGGCGCTCGTCGTGTCGCGAACAGGTGCGGATGCCGAGCGCGAGCTGCAGTTGGGACGTGTCCTTGGTGACATGCGCCATGCGCGGCTGGCTTTGCGGGGCGTCATACGGCTGGAACGAACGGCGCTTTCCGGCGGGAAACTTCCGCGACTGCGCCTCGACCGCCTTCACGACCTGCCGGTGGCGGATGTTTCCCGCGGCAACCACGAGCGTCGCCGCCGAGACATAATTCATCGCCTGATACTCCAGCATCTCGCGCCGGGTGAGACGCTCAATGGTGCGCTCCGTGCCGGTCAACGACCGCCCCAGCGGATGGTCGGGCCAGAGCGTTTCGTTGAGCAGCTCCTGCACATGCTGATGAGGTTGATCGAGATAGCTCGCCAGCTCCTCCTTGATCACGTCGCGCTCCTTGTCGATCTCGCGTGGATCGAAAACCGAGTTGAGAAACATGTCGGACAGCACCGCCAGCAGATCATCGAACCGATCCGCGCACGCCTTCGCGTAGAAGCAGGTGTTCTCCTCCTCGGTGAAGGCGTTCAGGTAACCGCCAATGCCCTCGACCGCCTGCGAGATTTCCTCCGCCGACCGCTTGCGCGTCCCCTTGAACAGCATGTGCTCGATGAAATGCGAAATGCCGTTGAGCGCCTCCGGCTCGTGGCGCCCGCCCACGCCCGTCCAAAGCCCCACGCTCACGCTGGTCATGTGCGGCATCTCCGCCGTGGCAACGGTCAGGCCGTTCTGCAATCGAGTGACTTGATACATGCTTCCGCGCTGTTCCATCGGAGGTGCGCCGGACGGAAATCTTAAACCGAATACTTCGCGAAAATCCAATCGGGAATCATCTCCGCCCGGCCCGTGGCCAGGTTGATCAGCGCGTAGTCGAACCAGCCGTCGCAGGCGACCTTCAGGCGTTCGCCCGCCCTGCGAAAAATCTCGAACCGCACCTTCACGTCGCTCCCGTTGATTTCGTCCACCCAGGTCCGCACCACCATCTGATCGCCCATGACCAGCGAGCGCTTGTAATCGAGATGCGCCGACTTCACGTACCAGCCGAGCCCCGCCTGGTTGAACTCCTCCATCGACATCCTGTAACAGCGCGCCATCTGGTCATAGCGCGCCGCCAGCACGTAGTCCTGATACCGGCTGGCATGGACGTGCCGGTTCATGTCGATGTCGTCCGGCCGCACGCCCAGCTCGGTCTCAAATTTTGTCCTGCCCAAATTCATGACATTTCCAATGAACCGTTCGATGACCTGATTTAACCCGGCGAGAGCGCTTGTCGATAGCCCTTGCAGACAAAATTGAATCCGCAGTCACCCATGAATACTCAAACGAAAACTTTGGTCCGCGCCGTGATCCTCGCCGGTCTTCTCGCCTGGCCCGGCGTCGAAATCTTCCGCCTCATCGCCACGCGCCAGAAGGCCGCCGCCGCCGAGGAACAGCAGCGCGACGTGCAGGCCAAGCTTGCTTCGGCGCGCTCCAAACACATCCAGATGGCCGGTTCGGGCGATGCCACCGCCGCGCCCGGCACCAAGTAACTATTTCGCACCCGTCCGCTCGACACGGCCCTTCGTCAAGGTGTAGGGCCCGACCCAGCGGGTGTTGTAGCGCTTCATCATCGCGTCCTGGGGAAACTCAGGACGCTTTTCTTTTCCGTAGAGCTGCGCGTCCATCCCCTGCCACGGCAGCGGCTCGATCTGGAATCCAAGATCGCAGTGGAAATCCGCGTCCTTGTCCCAGCCGATCGTGTAGAGGAAGAAATCCCGCTTCGCTGATGGCGCACGCGGAGGCAGTGAACTCGCCGCGAACTTCAACGTCAGTTCATCTCCACCCGCAACCAGCGCCAGCGCCTGATCGTTTGTGTTGATCAGCTCCGTCACCACGCCATAACGCGTCGCCCAGCCGCCCGGCGTGATCGTCCAGTCCGCCGTCTGCCGGACGTTCGAGTAATTCGGCGTCAGCGGCAGATACCACGGCCACGGCTCGAACTCGCTGTAGCCGCGCCACCGCAGGCGCGCGTCCGCCGCGCAGATCGCCGTGATGCGCGTCTCCGAGTTGTCGCGCTTCTCGAACAGCGCCGCGCGATCCCAGTGAATCTCGAACGCCGCCGTGATGCGCAGCCGGCGCGCCCCTTCCGGCAGCTTCCCCGCGAGATCGACCACGATGGTCTTCGTCTTGCCCGCAGGCGAACCCACCACCACATCGACCGGCTTCCACTCCGATGAACCATCCGCCCGCATCACCTCGACCTCCATCGTCGGGAACGGGAACGGCAGGTCCGGCGTGTGCGCGGCGCCCATGTTCGCCATGCCGCCGCCGAACCGCAGCCATCCCGTCAGCGCGAGCACCAGCGGTTGCGTGGTTTCGAGCGGGCCGAAATCCAGCTCGATGCTGTGCGGTTCCGCGAGGCCGCGCAGCTGGCGCGAGCGCAGTTTTGTCGGGGACGCCATCCGTCCATCCGCATCGGTGAGCACTGTCGTGATGTCCGTGCCTTCGTGGTTCACCGCTTTGCGCAATGGATGACGCTTGTGCAGCGTCACGAGTTCATGCGCCGGGAACGGTCCTCCGGGACGCAGCTTGCTGGTGGAATGCACCTCCGCATCCGCCGGATGATCGACGACCACGAGCTTCGCCTCGTCGAGATACAACACCTCGCGCAGCTCCTCGGTGATTTGCAGCACATGGAATCCATCGCGCGCGGGAAACGATTCCTCGCCGCCGATGCGGACATACTCGATCGGATCCGCATCGACCACGCGGGTATCCGACACCGGCAACCCGAGCGGCGCCGCGCCGAGCAGGTCCGTCACGAAGCGGAATCCTTGGCCATCCCACGCATACAGGTATGGACACGAGCCGGAGGGTTTCTCGATTTCATCAAGCGCCACGATGGAGCACTGGCCCACCTTGATCTCGTCGTTGTTGATGAAGCCGTCGAACCAGCGCACCGCAACCGAATCCACCTGGTCATGCTTGCCGACTCCAACTTCAATGGGGAGCTGCTTCACCGTCCGCCACGCGCGCAATCCGCCGGCGGACACCTCGTAGCGAACGCCCAGCGCGCTGGAGTTGGAACGATGCCCGACCAGCCGCAGCTTGAGCTGGCGATTCGCGTTGCCGCCGTCGTTGCGAAACAGCTTCAAGCCGGCGCCATCGACCGCCGCCACGATGTCCGTGTCGCAATCCTGATCGAAATCCGCCGCCACGACATGGCGGACCTTCCCGGCCACCGTCGCGAAACCAAGTTCCTTCGTGACCTCGATGAAGCCTGCGTTGCCACGATTTCGCCACAGGCGGATTCCATCACCGTAGGCGCAAACATCCACCCAGCCGTCGTTGTCGTAGTCCACCAGCGTCAACCCCGTCACCGCGCCGCCGGCCGCCGGGAGATTGACAGCCGGCCCGCCACCGAACGAAATGACGATGTTGCCCCCCGATACGCTCGCCACGTCCGTGATGGAATCGTTGTTCAAATCGCCCGACGCAGCCACCACGCCCGCCGGATAAACCGCATTCGTCGCCGCGAAAGGCCCGCCACGTTCGCGGGCGAAAAGCAGCGGAGCCCCGGCGTCGCGCGTGACCATCAGGTCGAGCAGCTCGTCATTGTTCCAGTCATCCAACACCAGATGACGCGCGGCGGACACCGACGCCGGCAGCCCGGACGTCACGCCGCTCTCCGAGAAATACATCGCGAACGCGCTGCTCAAGTTCCGGAACACGCGCAATCCCCTCCCTTCGGTTTGCAGGGCGATGAGACCGAGCTTGCCCGTGTAATCGAAATCCACCAGCACGCCATCCATCGCCGTCAATGCACCGAACCCGGCGGCGCGCGTGGAATCCGTCACCACGCCATTGGTCGTGAACTTGAAGACATGCGCGCCCTTGTCGCCGAGCACGACGACGTCCTCCGTCTGATCATTCTGCAAATCGCCCACCAGCGCGCAGTGGTAATTCGCCCCCGCGTGGCCCGGCAGCAGTTTCTCCTGCGCCATGAACGTCCCGTTGCTGTTCACCAGCAGGCGGAATCCCTCGCCATCGCGGACGAACAGGCTGTTCCTGCCGTCGTGCGCAAAATCGATCACGCCGATCGGCCCCGCAAACGTCGCGCCACGAAACGCCGTCGTCGAAACATCGGCGAACTGCACCTTCACCCCGTCCGCCAGCGGCTGCTCCAGCTTGAACGGCATCCTTGCCATCGTGTGCTTGCAACGCTCGAACACCGCCACGTCGCCCACCGGATTCGGCTTCTTCGCCAGAATC
>JBDHQG010000356.1:0-5203 GCA_039806925.1 Limisphaerales bacterium | reverse complement strand
GCCGTTGTCACGACCCCACGCGATGCTGCGCACGAGGATGCGGCGGCCAAGGTTGATTCCTGCGAACGGAGCTGCGTCACCATTCACAAAATTTGGAATCCAACTGTTCGCGTTGCCGTATAGACCGTCGTTCAAGTTCACCGCGCGGTGGAACGGCACCCCGATGGCGGGCCCGAGATCCGTGCTGGTGAACGGCGTGGCACCGCCCGAAGTGGAAGCTGCGTTCGCCGGAGCAGGAGCGGGGTTGGCCGGCGTGCTGAAGTTGCCTTCGTTGCGATCCCACGTCACGGCGAAGCCGTCCGCCGGGGTGATCTCGATGAAGTTGCCCAGCGGCGGCACGGGGTCCGGCAGCGGGTTCACCTCGATCTCGTCGATGTCCAGGCCGCCGGCGATGCCGCCCACGGATACCTTGATGCGGATGCCCGAGGCCGAGATCGGATTGCCGCCTTCGCTGAGGTCGAAGCGGTGGCGGAGGAAGCTTGAGAAACTCGCATCCTCCGCGCCGGGCAGATACTCGATGGTTCCAATCGTCGCCCAGCCGGTGGACGCATCACCCGTCTCGGCGGTGGTGCCGTCCGGCTGGCCGGGAAATTCAATCGAGGTGTATTGCAGCGTGTAAACGCCCACGGCGCGGTCGCCGCAGGTGCCGCCGCACGAATCGCCGGAGGCAAGCCCGTTGTCGCGGCCCCACGCGATGCTGGAAACGTCCACCAGGGAAGTGAAGCGCAATGCGGCGTAAGGATCCGGCGCCGCGCCGGAAATCCAGCTGTTGATGTTGCCGTAGAGACCGTCGTTGAGATTCGCGGCGACATGGAAGGGAATGCCGAGTTCCGGCCCGAGATCGCTGCTGCTGAATGCGACCGTGCCGTTGCCCGCCAGCGCGACGTTGTTCGACGGACCAGCACCCACATCCGGGTTGCTGAAGCCGCCGTTGTTGCCATCCCAGGTGATGGCATAACCGCCCGCGGGGGTGATGATGAGCCGCGGATGCGACGCGGCGTGCGACGCCGGGGCGAGTGAGCAGAGCGCGCCGCCGGCCAGGGCAAGCGACATCGCCAGCCGTCGTGACGAGGGTTTGGCGGGAGGATGAGCAGTCATAAGGTTGAGGTTCTAAGGTTGAGCGGTTGGTTTTGAATGCTGCAGTTACTGAAGCCTGAAGCGGAAGAAGCGTTGCGGCTGCACGCCGACGTTGAGGACGATGACCATGCTCGCCGCGCCCGCCTGCCGGCCGGGGCCGAACGTCGTCCATGTGGCGAGGTTGAGATCATCCGTCGATTCCACGACGTAGCTGCGGCCGGGAATCGTCGAGAGCGTGAACGACAGAGTGCCTTCGCCGACATCGATGGCGAGCACCTCGGGGGACGGCGGCGCGCCCAGACGGTTCGCGGCGCGCGGCGTCCAGTTGGTCATGAAATACAGGCTGCCGACCGCGCCGTCCGGATGGAGCCCCTGGCTGATGTTCGCGAACTGCGCGCCGAACGTCACCGCGTGCTGCGGCGAGACGCCGTCCGGCGCAAACAGGCCGAGCGATTCGCCGCCGTTGCCCAGGCGGAAGTTGACGTGGAGATGCTCGTTGTTCGTCGCGGAGTTCTGCGCGCTGTTCTCATCCGCCCAGACGAGCAGGAATCCCTTCGGCCCGATCACCGTGCCCGGCGGAATCGCAAACTTGGTCGGGACGGAAAGGTTGTCCGTGAGGAAATAGCCGTCGAGGTTCACCGCCCCGGCGTTCGGGTTGTAGAGCTCGAACCAGTCCTGGAACAGGCCATCGACCGGATCGAAGTAACCGCCGGGCCCGACGTTGTCCGCCATCCATTCGTTGATGACCACGGGCAGCAGCGTCGAGGGAAGCGTGTTGGTGATGCTGATCGAATCGACGAGATTCGCCCGATGCGCGCCGGTGCGATCGATGCCCTGGAACGCCAGCAGGTTCGTGCCGGAGGCGAGCGGCACGGTCATCGACCAGTTGGTCATCGTCGTCCAGTTCAGCGCGTAGGGCACGCCGTTCACCTCGATCTCGCGCACGTCGATCCAGCCCGTGCCGGCGAGGACGACCTGGTTGGTGTTCACCGTAAAGCCGTTTCCGCCGTTGGACGTGATCGCGAATGGCACCTGCGCCGGAAGCTGCGTGAGCGCATAGGTGCGCCGCGCGGCGATGTAGGCAGACGCCGCCGAGTAGCTCTGCCCGACCACGCCCGCGTAGTGCGTGAGCCACGGGTTCATGTAGTCGGTGTTGAACGAGGTCTGGAGGATGTCGTTCACATGATGCAGATACAGCCGGCGCGTCGCCGGATTGTTCATCAGCTTGCCCAAGTTCACGCCCGTGGTCAGGAAGCTGGAGCTGTTGTTGGCCGCGCCCATGACGAAGTCCATGTCCCAGGCGAGCAGTTCCGCCGGATCGCCGTCCGGGAACGTGATGAGCCGCAGATTGTGAGGGAAGGACGAACCCGAGCTGATGTAGGTGTCCTGGATGCCGCAGAGAATTTCCATCGCCACCATGCGCAGCGCCTGGTCCACGTTCAGCACATTCGCGATCCGCGCATCGAACTGCGCCTGCGGCAGCGCCATCGTCCGGCACAACGCCATCAGGCCCTCGTAATCATCGCGGCGGTTCGAGGACCGGATATCGAACGGCGAGCGATACTGTTCCTTGTCGCCGAGATCGGTGAAGTCCGTGCCGATGTGCGCCTGGTGCGGGTTCGGCAGCTTGATCGATTCCGGGTTCGCCGGGACGCTGAGCGTGTCGGGCTCGTAGGTCACGTCCATGTTGAAGACCGTTCCGTCCTGGTTGTATTGCTCGTCGATGAACCTGCTGCCGTAGCCCGCGAGCTGGAGAATCGCCGTGCCCGTATGAATCGTTCGCGGCGCGATGAAGTAGCAGAGGTCGCTGTAGGGCACCGGAATGCCGGCCCGATGGAACATGTGCAGCACGTAAATCTCGTCCTGCGCGCGCACTGTCGGACCGCGTCCCGAGCGATCGATGCCGATGTTGTTCTGCACGCCGCGGAAGAGGCGGTCCTCCGGGAAGTCGATGTCGTAGCTGACGTAATTGTCGCCATCGCGAATACGGCTCGCGACCGTGCCCTGAAGCTTCGCGCCCGCGTCGTAGAAGACTTCCGTCCGGTCGTAAACCAGCGTCGCCCCGTTGCGCGCGTTGCTCATCACATTCGTCGCGTTCAGCATGAAGTCGCGGTCTGCATCGAGCATGATCAAGCGCAGTTCATGCGTCGGCAGCGTCGTGCCCTGGCTGTCCGCCACCTGGAAGAGCGCGCGGGAGTTCGGTCCCTTCGCCGGGGCGAACGACGACGCGCCGAGCGAATCCAACGCCGTGACGTAGAAGTGGACGATCCTCCCCGCAGCCTGCCCGGGAATGTTCGCCGACCAAATACCGTTCGACTGCGCCGCCATCGGAATCGTCGTGAACGCCGTCGCCGGATTCACGCGATAGCTCAGCGTCGCCGAAGCCACCTCGTCGGGATCCGTCGCCCGCACGGTGATCGTCACGGGCTGGTTCGTCGGCGGCACCACCGGCGAATGCTGCAAGGCGGTCAGCGTCGGGCCCGCGTTCGGCACAAGACGCGAGTTCGGCGCGCCGGGCGTGCCGTTTCGCGCAGGCATCGGGAGAATGGTGTTCTTCGCCAGCTTGCTGAAGTAGGCCCGCGTGTTCACCTGCGGCGAACCAGCCACCCAACGACCGCGGAAGCTGACCTCGTAGAGCTGGCCATTCACCAACGGCGCGTTGTTCAGGAGCGTCGTCTCGACGTGATTGTGGTTCATCACCGCGCGATCTTCCGTGGACAGGCGCAGGACATGATTCGCCGCGTTTTCCGGATCCGAAACAATTTCGCCGCGATGATGCCCGAGGAAACGCCAGTGAATGTCCCCGGTCGTCGTCTCAAAGCCGCCGTTCTGGATGACCTTCTCGCGCGCGCCATCCGGATCACGCACCACGCTCACGTCATCCAGCAACACGATGCCAGCGTCGAGCAGGCCGATGCGGAATTCGTTCCAGCGCGTGGAGCCGTAGTTCTGCCCGGCAACCATGCGATATGTCACCGTCTTCCAAATGCCGCGGGCGCTTTCATCGCTGTCCGCCCAGGCGTCGCGCGCGCTGTTATCCGCGCGCGGATCGGCCAGTTCGAGACTTGAGCCGCCGCCATCGCTCCAGCCGCCTTCGTGAACCCGGATGATGTCCACCGGGTTTCCCGAAGCGTCCTTGAGCACGACCTCTTCGCCGCCCGCCAGCTTCCCGGAAAAATTTCCGACGATGCCCGACGCGACTTCGGGCCACTTCGCCTTGAGCGCCGCCGCGTCATTGGCCACCACGAGGAATCCGCCGGCTTGAATGACCGCGCCAGTCGGGAACCAGTAATCGATGCCCGCGTCGATCTGCCAGCCCGCGAGATCGACCGGCGATGCGGAGCGATTGTGCAGCTCAAGCCATTCCTCGTTGGATTCCGCGAACGGCTTTGCGGGAACCAGCGTGGTCGTCAGCACCAGCTCCGTGCCGAACGCCACGTCGCCGCTCGTGTCCGGCGGATTCACCTCGAACTCGTCAATGCAGGTGCCAGCGCCGATGCCCGTGCCGGGAACGAGAAGTCGGATTGCCGTGGCGTCCACCGGCGTGAAACTGAAACGATGGCGACGCGAGGGATTCGCGAAGAGGCCGGAACCGGCGTTCTGATAATTCAGCGTTCCAATCGTCGTCCAGCCGGTGTCTGGATTCTGCGTCACCGTCGTGCTGGTGCCGGGCGAAGCCACGCGGGTGTATTGCAGCGTGTAGAGGCCGAGCGTGCGATCGTTGAAACCAGTGGCCGTGTTGTCGCGGCCGAAGGCGATGCCGCTCACTTCGTTCACGCCGGCAAAACGCACGGCGACATATCCGGGACTGCCGGAGTTTCCGATCCAGCTGTTGTTGTTGCCGTAAACGCCGTCCGTCAGTCCGACGAAATTGTGGATCGGGTACCCGGACAACGAATCGATCACGAACGGCGAGGAACCCGGCTGCCGCGCGAGATTCATCGGAACGCCACCGCCCGGCGGGCCTTCCTCAATCAACGTCAGCCCGCCTCCGGTCAGCACGATGCCGCTCGACGTTGTCGCCGAGGTCACCTGATGCACCTCCACGGCGAGCACGTTCACGCCCGGCACCAACGCGCCGGCAGGCAGGCCAACCGTGGTCACCAATCCCGCATCGCCCACCGGC
>JBDHQG010000355.1:0-5217 GCA_039806925.1 Limisphaerales bacterium | reverse complement strand
CGGCGACGGTGGAAGACCTGGACGGCATCTTCGAGCGCGCGACGCTGACCGGCGGCGCGGGCAACAACGCGGTCGCGGTCGGCGATTTGGAGAACATCGTGGGCGCCGGCAATATCCGCTACATCGCGCAGCCCTGGGCGGGCACGGTGACCATCGAAGACACCGGCGCGGGCGGCAGCGACAAGTTGAACGTGGTGACGCCGTTGCAGGGCACGGGCATCACGGGCTCGATTGAGACCGTGGTGGTCGGTGGGCAGACTTATCGCACGGTGAACTTCGCCGAGCTGCCGGACTACGCCATCTTCCGCAACGTCGAGGACGTGACCATCACGCTGGGCGTCGGCGCGGATGTCTTCACGCTCAACGGCACGCACGGCGGCCGCACAGTGGTCAATGGCTTGGGCGGCGGCGACAAGATCGCGATCCAGAGCATCTCGGGCGAGACGATCATCAACGCCGGTGGTGGCGACGACGAGATTCACATCAGCAGCGCGGTGGAACTCGTCGAGTCTTCGCCGGGTGTTTATACGTTCATCAACACCACGGGCACGGCGAACAACATTGCGGCGTCGCTGACCGTGAACGGCGGCGAAGGCACGGACATCGTGACGATTGATGACACGACCGACGCCACCGTGAACACGGCGACGATCACGAACTCGACCGTCACTGGCATCTTCGCAGTGACCGGCAACATGGCTTACTCGGGTCTGGAGTATCTGAACATCTACCTCGGACCTGGCGGCAACACGGTGAACGTGGAATCCATCGTGGCGGCCACGACCATCCGCTCCGGTGCGGGCAATGATTTGGTGAAGGTGAGCTCGCAGGCCAGCAGCGGCAATCCGGCGGCGGGCACGTTGAATACCATTCTGAACGGCCGTCTGACCTTGGAAGGTCAGGGCGGTGCCAGCGACGCAGTGCGGCTCTACGACAGCGGCGACACGACGGCGAATCGCGGCCGGGTTTCCGCGTCGAGCGTGAGCGGGTTGGGCATGACAGTCGGCATCGATTACTCGGGCTTCGAGCTGTTCAACCTCTGGCTCGGCAGCGGCTCGGACAATCTCTTCATCGACTCCACCATCGCCGGCATCTCCACGATTGAGACGGGCGACGAAACGGCGCAGCCGAACCTGACAAACGACGTGATCAACATCGGCGGCACGGGCGGCGATACCACTGTGCGGGCGGGCAACGGCGCGGATGTGATTCGTGTGAACTTCAATCAGGACGGCGTGCAGACCTTCCTGAACGGCCTCGGTGGCCCGTTGACGGTGGAAGGCAATGGCGACAGTGACCGCTTCGAGGTCGGCCTGTCTGGTCAGGGTGCGTCGCTCATCAACGTGGTCGGCGAAACCACGGCGGGCTCGGCGAACGACGAGTTACGCATCTTCGGCACGAACAACGCGGACCTGTTCCTGTTCCGCCCGCATGTGATTGCGACGATTGAAGTCGATGCGAACCGCCAGCCGGTGGCGAACCCGGAGATCGAACGCGTCAATTACCTCGGCATCTTCGGCGGCCAGATTCGCGTCTATGGCCGTGAGGGCGACGACACGTTTGTCTTCGATGACACCAGCGCACCGCTCGAAGTTTTCGGCGATGCGGGCGATGATCTCTTCCAGGTCGGCCAGATGTTCCGCTCGCCGCGCGATGTGACGAATCCGTTCAACGGCCTGCTCGCGAACGATTACTTCGAGACGACGCTGACCACGCGCGGTTATCTGAGCAACGGCATCAGCGAGGCGGCGACGTTGCACGGCGGCTTCGGGCGCGACAGCTTCACGGTCTATCGCAACAAGGCGCAGCTCTTCCTGCTCGGCGAGGAGGACGATGACTCGTTCCGCATCCGGGCGTTCGTGAAGGTGAACCCGGATGATCCGAAGGCGCCGTTCACCAACATCAACGGCGGTCAGGGCGCGGACTTCATCTCGTTCACCGTCAACGCCCCGGTGCGCGTGGAGGGCGGCGATGGCTTCGACACGCTTACTGTGGTGGGCACCGAGTTCGGCGATGACTTCGTAGTGTCTGATCAGGGCGTGTACGGTGCGGGCCTCTTTGTGACGTATGCGACGATTGAGAAGCTCATCGTCGATGCGCTCGAAGGCAACGACCGGTTCTTCATCCTGAGCACGCCGGAAGGCGTGGCGGTGGAACTGGTCGGTGGCGTCGGTAGCGACACCTTCAACGTCGGCGGCGGCAACGAGGGACGTCCGATCACGGTGGTGAGCCGCAGCCTCGAAGGCCACAGCGGCCTGATTGATCACAGCAGCCTCAGCCTCGATTACAACAGCATCTTCATCCAGGATCTGTCGGTGAAGGTGGCGGACAATGATGCGGCGGGCGTGGTCATCCAGCTCGTCGATGGCCCGCTGCGCGTCTTTGAATCGCCGCTCGCCCCGACCACGTTCGTGCAGCAGACCTACCGCGTGATGCTGACGCGCTCGCCGCTCGAAAACGTCCGCCTGACCGCGGCGCCGTCCGCGCTGCGCGAGCGCGATGAACGCGCCGGCGGCAAGGGCATCCAGTTGAACGGCAGCTCGGCGGGCGTGACGCTGGTGTTCGACCGCACCAACTGGTTCATTCCGCAGACGATCACGGTGACGGCGGAAGCGGACGTGCTCGCGGAAGGCCGGCAGACGATTCTCATCCAGCACTCGATGGTGCAGGGCGGCAGCCCGGACGACGGCGGCGCGTATGATCGTCTCGCGGTGCCGAGCGTCCCGGTGGACGTGATCGATGATGACGTGGCCGAGGTCATCGTCATCCAGACCGGCAACGAAAATCTGGTGTCCGAAGCGTGGGCGGCGGGCGCTTCCAATCCGAGCGATACTTACGCTGTCTTGCTGACGAAGGCTCCGACCGGCCCGGTGACGATCGAACTGACGGACGATGGCCAGATCGAAACGCTGGACGGCGCCTTGGCCGCGCTGCCGTTGCTGAACTTCAGCACCGGTAACTGGAACACACCGCAGACCGTCACGGTGCGCGCGGTGCAGGACACGGCGAAAGAAGGCTTCCACTATTCGCGCATCAGCCATCGCATCACCAGTTCGCTGAACGACTTCATCGGCGTGACGGCGGATGATGTGCGCAACGGGCTCGGGGCGGCGGTGAACCGTGACCTGACCAGTCCTGTGACGGCGGAGGTTTCCGGCCTTGAAGTGATCTTCTCCGGTCCGGCCTTCACGTTCACGGCGGGCGCGAATGCGACCATCGCCTCCAGCACGCGCGCGTTCACGGATGTGACGCTGGCGTTGAGCGGCCCGGTGGCGTCCGGCAACACCTGGACGATTCGCCTGAACGGCGTGCCTTACTCTTACATCGCGGATTCGGACGACACGCTGCCGGGTGTGGCCCAGTTGCTCGCGGACGAGATCAATGACGGCGAAGCCTATGTGGCGACGCTGAACGGCACTGACCTCGAAATCTCGCCGGTGGAAGACGACGTTTCGTTCTCCGCCGTGCTGACGGAAGGCACGGGCACGATCACCGGCACGGCGAGCACGACGCATTATGTCGAGCTGCACGCGACGTTCACCATCGGTGCGACGATTGCGCGCGGCGACACCTGGGGCTTTACGTTGAACGGAACGGATTACCGCTACGTGGCGGGCTCGAATCGTGAGAACTACAACCCCGGCTTCATCGACTTCCGCATCGCGGACGACGACGTGCCGGGCGTGCTGGTGACGCAGACGGGCGGTTCCACGAACGTCGTCGAGCCGAGCGACTGGGTGGTGCTGGGCAATGGCCTGGTGACGCAGGTGCTCTCAACGACGGGACAGAACACGCGCTTTGAGGGCGACTTCGGCACCTCGGTGCTGAACGAACTGCCGCTGCACGATTCCATCTACAACGCGCAGAACATCGACCTCGGCAAGTGGAACAAGATTGCGAGCACGGAGATCGTGAGCGCCACGACGATTCCACACCTGACCATCCTCGGGAAGGGTAATGCCGACACCGACTTCTATCGCTTCGACATCACGGACGCGATGCTGGACGCCGCAGTCGGTCGTAGCGTGACGGCCATCTTCGACATCGACCGTGGTTACGAGATTGGGGACGCGATCCTGTGGGCGAGCCGGTTGCGCCTGTATGACGGCGACGGTCGTTTGATCAATCAGGGCCCGGGCTTCTCGAATCCGATCTCCGCCGAGGGCGCGGGCGGCAGTTCGACGTGGTTGGATGATTTCCTGACCGTGGAGTTCACGGCGGAAGGCACGTATTACATCGAAGTGTCGAACTGGCTGTCGTTCGGCGGAATTCCGGAAGGTGTGGATTATCAGCTCAACGTGTCGATGGAAGGCCATCCGACCGACGGCTTCATCTTCTCGACCGAGCCGATTGCCGAGGATGAAATCGGCAACAACACCGGACAGAACATCGAACCGGATGCCCCGGGCGAAGAGAGCAATTTCTACACGTTCTACGACGCGCTGGTCGGCAACACGCATCTCGGCGGGAGCATCGACTTCCAGACGCCTTACGCGCGCATCCAGGGCTCGGGCGACGGCACGTTCGACATCTATCAATTCGAGATCACGGATGACATGCTCAATCCGCCCGCGCTGCGCAGCCTGACCGGCACGCGCGACACCTCGAACTACTTCACGAGCATCAGCGTCGCGCTGAACGGCGCTGTGACGCCGGGCGATGTCTGGACGCTCAATCTGCGCTACCGCAACTACGCCTACACGGTGCAGCCGGGCCAGACGACGCTCGCGCAAGTGGCGCAGGGCCTCGCGAACCTGCTGCCGGCGCGCTTCACCGTGACGCCGGGCAACGGCACGCTGGCCATCTCCGACCCGAACGGCTTCACGATTGGCGGGGTGTCGCAACTGGTGCAGAAGGCGGGCGACGTGACGCGCAAGATCGCGCCGCAACGCACGGACAGCTCGCCGGTGGAATTCACCTCCATCGATGTGGCGCTCGCCGGCACGCCGACGGTCGGAGATCTGTGGTATGTCGCGCTGGATGACATCGAGTATTCGTTCCGGGCGGCGACGACTTCCTTGACCGATGTGGCGACCGGTCTCGCCGCGCAGATTCCGAACACCTACACCGTGTCACGCAGCGGGACGACGATCAGCATCAGCCGCGCGACGGCGTTCCACTCGGAGTTCGGCGTCACCGGTCGCGCGCCGAGCGGCACGGCGACGATCTCCGGGACGCCGGTGCAGGCGGACCTGCCGATCATCAATTTCACTCAAG
>JBDHQG010000354.1:0-5217 GCA_039806925.1 Limisphaerales bacterium | reverse complement strand
CGTCATCCGGCTCATCGAGCCGACCGCTGGCAGCGTCCATTTCAACGGCGAAGACATCACCAAGCTCGACGGAGCGGAACTGCGCTCACGTCGCCGCGGGTTCCAGATGATTTTTCAGGATCCGTTCGGCTCGTTGAATCCGCGCATGACCGTCGAGCAGATCATCGGCGAAGCGCTCGACATCCACGGCCTCGCCACCGGCGCGGGCGAACGGCAGAAACGCATCACGGAACTGCTCGACAGCGTCGGCCTGAGCGCAAACCACGCGCAGCGTTACCCGCATGAATTCAGCGGCGGACAACGCCAGCGCATCGGCATCGCCCGCGCGCTTGCCGTGGAGCCGAAGCTCATCGTCTGCGACGAGCCCGTGAGCGCGCTCGATGTCTCCGTGCAGGCGCAGATCATCAACCTGCTGCAAGACCTCCAGCGCGAGCGCGGCATCGCGTATCTCTTCGTCGCGCACGATCTCGCCGTGGTGGAGCACATCAGCCATCGCGTGATGGTGATGTATCTCGGCCAGGTCGCCGAACTCGCCGATGCGAAGGCCATCGTGCGCGAGCCGAAGCATCCCTACACGCAGGCGCTCATCTCCGCCGTGCCCGTGGTCGATCCCGCCTCGAAGCGCCAGCGCATCATGCTGCCCGGCGACGTTCCCTCTCCCATCCATCCGCCGTCGGGCTGCCCGTTCCACACGCGCTGTCCCGTCGCCGAGGCGCGTTGCCGCATGGAGAAACCGGTCTTGCGGGAAGTCGGGCCGGGACATTTCGCGGCATGTCATCTCGCGAAATGATCGGGCGTTGATCGCGGGACGGATCGGGGCCACACGGTTAACGGCAGTTCACGAAATCGCTGAACAATCCTCGAATTTTCCGCACATTCTTCCAGTCGAACTCGGCGGATTTGAACAACGGCACAGACGGCCGGAAGACGACACGACGAGTTTTATGAGAAGTCCAATGCACAACACAGTCCGGGGTTCCCGCGCGACAAGGAAGGCGTTCACGTTGATCGAGCTGCTGGTGGTGATTGCCATCATCGCCATTCTCGCCGGGATGCTGCTGCCCGCGCTCGGCAAGGCGAAGGAAACGGCCAAGCGCATCGGGTGCGTGAACAACCTGAAGCAGCTGGGTCTCGCCGCACAGATGTTTGCCGATGACAACGACGGGCGATTCCCGACCCGCGCCATGGGACAGCACTGGACAACTTTGATGTACGACGACTACAAAAATCTCAAGGTGCTCACCTGTCCCACCGACCTCGCGCCGAAAACTCTGGGAACAGCCACCGAACCCGACCGCGCCGAGCGCAGTTTCATTTTCAATGGCTTCAATGATTTCTTCCAGGGCAAGCCCATCGGCAAGGACGTCCCCGAATCAGCCATCATGGAGCCGTCGGAAACCATTCTCTTCGGCGAGAAAGACGGCACGGATGCCAAGGGCGGTCACTTCTGGATGGATTACGTGGACTACGATGACTTGAGCGCGCTCGAACAAAGCCGTCACAAAGTCGGCGGCGGCCGCGGCGGCTCGAACTACGCGTTTGCGGATGGCGGCGCGCGATTCCTGAAATTCGGATCGGCCTTCAGTCCCTACAACCTCTGGGCCATCAACCCGGCTGTCCGCACCAACTCCGTCGCGTTCTGAGCCGGAGCGCGGCGCGTCAGGCTTCAGTTCGCAATGCCCGACGGCATCAGCCCGGCTGGGCGGCGCGACGTTCCCGCGCAATGATCTGGGTCGTGCGAGCGCCAGCCTTCCATGCGAGCAGGGCAATCACAATGGATTGAACCGAAACAACCCCGACGGCCACCCATCGCCGCTCGACGGCATTCCCCAGGAGCAGCCAGACGCTGAGCAACACCCACACGGCCACCGGCTGGAAATGAGGCACGACCGGAGCGGGACGTTTGTTGATCATCCAGACGATGCAGGCCATCAACACCACGAAGGCTGAAATGCCCCACGCGAGAAAGTTGGTGATCGGTGTTCCGTACCAATTCCACGGAACGCTTCCCTTGCCCGTGGTCCAGATCCAGTAGCGCTTGTCCAGCGTGGCGACGGGTTCCAGGCCGAGCAGAAACAGGACGACCAACGCGCAGGTGGCGGCGATCACCCACAGGCCGAAGTTCCGGTTCGTGCGCCAGCGAAACAACGTGAGCCGGGCCACCCCGCGCGCATTCAAAATCACCACCACCCACATCGCCGGCACCCACCACGGCACCGTGCCGAACATCGGGTTCGCGTCTGCGTCGAGGTAAACAACCGGCCCGAATGGCTGCCCCGTCCGCACACACGTCAACATCGCGGTGTAGCCGAATCCTCCGATGATGGCCGTCATCGCCAGCAGATTCTGCCAGGGAAGAATCCGGCGAAGCCCGACCAGCGTCGTCGCCATCGCGGCAACCGGCAGCAATCCCTCCACCCACAACCCGTCCGCCGGCAGCCGGATCCCAAACCCCAGGACAATCAGGTTGGCGATCCAGACCAGCAGGAACGAGATGAACACCGGCTTGTGCCACGCATCATCGTGCAGCGACACCGCCGCCAACCGCCCCCTGTCCTGTGACGCGGAGGCGCGGACGGAAACCGTGGTTGATGGGGCGGGCGGCAGCACCGCTGCACGCTACCGGCGCCCCGCCTGGAACTCAAGCGGGCGGATGGGATGACGCCTGTGGAGCCTCAGAGTCTGACTGAAAATGCTGAGAGAAGCTGTTATCGGGGAAAAGGCCGGATGGCGAGGCGCGAGGATGTCCCTGGTGGACCTCTGACCGACGAGCCACGAAGCCAGACGGCCTTTTGCCCGATAACCCTCCGGGCGGCGGGTCTTTTGGGGCTTCGTCGCTCCTCGGTCGCGGGGCGCTGCGGCCAACGGCCAGTGCGGCTCGCACCTCCCTCGTCGCTCCTCGTCCCGGCCCAAAATCCCTCGCCGCAGCTTCCCTCAGCATTTTCAGACAGGCTCTTACCCGGAACGACGCAGTAGAAGGTAGGACAGGCATCCTGCCTGTCCCGCCCTGCAAGGCGGTGGGCACTGGAAAATGAACGTTCGTTTGGCCAAACCGTTTGGTGTTCGCGTTGGTGAACTCGTGGACAGGCTGGAAGCGCTGTCCTACCGGCACGGCAGACCTCAGTTCGCGATTTCCTACTGCATCGTTCCGGCTTACAGCCGGGCGACGAGAAGCTCGCGCTGGAAGATGAGTTCCTTGGGCATCGAATCGTGCAGGTGGAACATCAGCTCGTCCTCTTCGAGAATCTCCTTCTTCCACTCGTCGACGGAAATCGTCTGCGCCTCGTTGAGCTTCTCGGCGGAGAATCCCTCCATGCCCGTGAGATCGAAATCTCCCGCGCGCGGCACCCAGCCCAGCGGCGTCTCCTCCGCGCCCGACCGGCCGGCACAGCGGTCGATGATCCACTTCAGCACCCGCATGTTCTCGCTGAAGCCGGGCCACAGAAAGTTTCCGTCCTTGTCCTTGCGAAACCAGTTCACGGCAAAGATGCGCGGGATGTGCCGGAGATGTTTCCGCATCCGAATCCAGTGCCGGAAGTAGTCGCCCATGTTGTAGCCGCAGAACGGCAGCATCGCCATCGGATCGCGGCGCACCTGGCCTTTGCCGCCGACGGCCGCCGCCGTCATCTCCGAGCCCATCATCGCGCCGACATAGACGCCGTGAACCCAGTTGAACGCCTGGAACACCAGCGGCAGCGTCGTCGCCCGGCGTCCGCCAAAGATGATCGCCGAGATCGGCACGCCGTTGGGATCATCCGCCTCGGGCGCCAGCGCCGGGTTGTTCCGCATCGGCGTCGTGAAGCGGCTGTTCGGGTGCGCGCACTTTTCCTTTGAAGCCGGCGTCCATTTCTCCCCGCGCCAGTCGAGGCACTCCGCCGGCGGCCCGCCATCCTTGCCCTCCCACCAGATGTCACCGTCCGCCGTCAGCCCGACATTCGTGAAGATCGTGTCGCGACTGATCATCTTCATCGCGTTCGGATTCGATTTCGAGTTCGTGCCCGGCACCACGCCGAAGTAACCGGCCTCGGGATTGATCGCGTAAAGCCGGCCATCGGGCCCCGGCCGCATCCACGCGATATCGTCGCCCACCGTCCAGATTTTCCATCCCGCGAAATGCCTCGGCGGAACCATCATCGCGAAGTTCGTCTTGCCGCACGCGCTGGGAAACGCCGCCGCCACGTAGGTCTTTTCGCCCTTCGGCGACTCGACCCCGAGAATCAGCATGTGCTCCGCGAGCCAGCCTTCCTGCTTCGCCAGATAGGAGCCGATGCGTAACGCGAGACACTTCTTCCCGAGCAGCACGTTGCCGCCATAACCCGAGCCGACCGAGATGATCGTGTTGTCCTGCGGAAAGTGCGCGATGTAACGGCGCCCCGGATCCAGATCGAGCAGGCAGTGGAGGCCGCGATTGAAATCCCGCCGCACGCCAAGATGCCCGTAGGCGGCCAGGCCCATGCGCGCCATGATGCGCATGTTCAGCACCACGTAGATGGAATCCGTGAGCTCGATGCCGACCTTCGTGTGCCTCGATCCTGGCTGGCCCATGAGATACGGAACGACATACATCGTGCGCCCCTTCATCGCGCCCTTGGCGAGATCGTAGAGCTTCAGATACATCTCCTCCGGCTCGCGCCAGTTGTTTGTCGGGCCGGCCTCGTCGCGCGTCGGCGTGCATATGAACGTGCACTGCTCCACGCGCGCCACGTCGTTCGGATTCGAGCGATGGTAGTAACAGCCCGGCCATTTCTTTTGATCGAGCTGAATCAACACGCCGGCCTTCACCGCCTCCGCCGTGAGCGCCTCCTTCTCCGCCTCGCTGCCGTCGCACCAATGCACGCGATCCGGCTGGACCAGGTGAATCATCTCTTCCACCCACGACTTGACCGCTTCGTTTGAAGTATTGCAGTTCCCTAGATTCATAGATGCCTTATGCACGGGCCAAACATAGGCCCGAGTCAGCCTTGGTCGCCGACACTGCTTTGGCAACCTCGAAACATTTCTTAACGGCCCGGCAGGGATGAGAAATCGCGGAACAGGCTCCGTTCACCGCCGCGCATTGTAGGCCGACAGCGCCGCGCGAATCGACGGGAAGGCGATCTCCGCCGGATCAACCCTGGCCGGATGTTCCCAGCAGTAGCTCTCCACGCCGTCCAACGCCGCCAGCGGTTCGAGCGACACGGCCCGACACACGAACGCGAGATCCAGCACCGGATACAC
>JBDHQG010000353.1:0-5236 GCA_039806925.1 Limisphaerales bacterium | reverse complement strand
CGGGTCCAGGGCGTGCAACGGCAAGCCAAGCAACTGGGGCTGACGGTGTTCCCCCTCTCCCTCACCCAGGCGCTCCAACCCCAAAACCCGGAGGTTCATGGATAGGCGGAAACAGTGGGAATTCCCCGGCTTCTCCGCCTCGTTACCTCGGCGGCTACATGAACCGCAGTCGTATTCCCACAGATTCAGGGAAGCCACAGAGGAAAACTCTCTGTGGCTTCCCTGAATCTGCGGGAGGTTCATGGACAGCCTTTGCCCTTCTTGGAAGTTTCCAGAAATATTGGAGCCTCGAACTGGTTTCAAAATTCCGCTCTGAACGTAACCGCCGACGTGAGGAGGCGGAAACAGTGGGAATTCCCCGGCTTCTCCGCCTCGTTACCTCGGCGGCTACATGAACCGCAGGCGTATTCCCACAGATTCAGGGAAGCCACAGAGGAAAACTCTCTGTGGCTTCCCTGAATCTGCGGGAGGTTCATGGACAGCCTTTGCCCTTCTTGGAAGTTTCCAAAATATTGGAGCCTCGCCTCGGCTCCTGCCGATGCAGGTTTTTCAACAACCTGCTAAAACTGCAACCGATCACACGCACTGTCCCGCCGCGTGTCCCGACGCCCAGGCCCACTGGAAGTTGTAACCGCCCAGCCAGCCGGTCACATCCAGCACTTCGCCGACGAAGAACAATCCGGGCACGCGCCGTGATTCGAGAGTCTTCGAGGAAAGTTCGTTCGTATCGACGCCACCCATCGTGACCTCCGCTTTCGCGTAACCTTCCGTATCCGCCGGCTGAATTTCCCAATGCGACAGCCGTTGCGCCACCGACATCAGCTCCGCGTTCGAATAGCGATGCATCGGCTTCGACTCCCCGAAAAACCCGCACCATGCGTGTGCGAAACGCGTGGGGAAAAACTGGGAAAGCACCGTCTTCAGCTCCTTGCTGGACTGGTGTTGCGCCTGCAGCACTTCCACTGCGTTTCGAGCCGGCAGCAGGTTGACCGCGAACGGCTCGCCCGCCTCGCAGTAGCTCGAAATTTGGAGAATCGCCGGACCGCTCATGCCACGATGCGTGAACAAAACGCTCTCGCGAAAAGCAGCGCTGTGCGCACTGACCTCCACATCCAGCGAAACGCCGCTCAACTCCGAGAATGATTCCCATTCGGGCGGCGCGAAGGTCAGCGGCACCAGGCCGGGCCGCGTCGTCGTCACCTTCAAGCCGAATTGCCGCGCCAGCCGGTAACCAAAATCCGTCGCGCCAATCTTGGGAAGGGAAAGTCCGCCGGTCGCGACCACGAGCGACGTCGCCGCGAAGCTTCCCTTCGTCGTCCGCACCTCGAACCGTTCCGGTTTGGCCACCTCCACCACGCGGCAGTTCAGCTCGATGGTCACGCCCGCCCATTCGCATTCGCGCTGGAGCAGCCCGACGATCTCGCGCGAACTGAAATCACAGAACAGCTGGCCGAGCTTCTTCTCGTGATAGGCAATGCCATGCCGCTCCACCAGCGCAATGAAGTCGGCGGGAGCGAAGCGTGCGAGCGCGGATTTGTGAAAGTGCGGGTTGGCCGAGAGATAATTTTCCGGCGCGGCGTTGAGGTTGGTGAAGTTGCAGCGGCCGCCGCCCGAGAGGAGAATTTTCTTCCCGAGCCGCTCGTTGTGCTCAATCACAAGCACGGAACGCCCGCGTTTCCCGGCCTCGATGGCGCACATCAATCCCGCCGCGCCGCCGCCGATCACGATGACATCGTAGCGCGTCGGCGTGCCATCTCCCGGTGCCGCGCTCACGATTGCTTCGCCGCCGGCGAGTTCAACACCACCAGCGCACGAAGGCCCGCCGCCGTCCGCGTCCCCACGCGCAGCCCGCCGTTCCCGGCGACGACCGGCAGGGACTTTTCCAGCCGCAGGATTGCGGCGATGTTCCGCCGCATCCCGGGTTCGCCTTCAATGGCGGGAATCTTCTTCATTCGTGTCGCAAGTATGAAATCGCCGCGCCCGGCCGCGCAAGCGCGCAGTGCCGACGCCACTGAACGGAGCGCGACGTTCAGGCCGCTTCGACATCCGCACGACAGGCGGGAAACGATTGCTCTACAGCCTGCCAACGTGAAGCGGCGTCAACGCCGCGTCACCGGCCTTCGATCCTGGCCGGAAGACTGTCCTGCCGCACCGAACCGTGGCGGGTGGTTCGCCTGCGGAACTGCGCGGGCGTGCTTCCCAGCCGCGCCTTGAACACCGCGCCCAGATATTCCTGGTGCTTGAAGCCCGTTCGCTCCGCGATTTCCGCCAGCGCCAGATCCGTTTCCGCGAGCAACTCCCGCGCGCGCTTCAGACGCGCATTGAGAATCTCCTGATGCACCGAGCGCTTGAGCGCCGCGCGGAAACGACGCTGGAAAACGCTTCGGGACAATCCCACCTGCCGCGCGAGCGCCTCGACGCGAGTCCCCTGCCCCGCCGCTTCCCGAATGAGACGAAGCGCCGCGGCAATTTGCCGATCTTCGATGGCGAGGACATCCGACGATTGCCGGGTAACGACCGCCTGCGGCTCGACGAGAATCGGGGACTTCAAGTTCGGGCCGCGATTCATCAGCCGCTCCAGCAGCGCCGCCGCTTCGTAGCCCACTTGCTCGTGTCCCGGCTGCACGCTCGACAGCGGCGGATTGCAGACCTGGCAGAGCGGCACGTCGTTGTCCACGCCGACCACCGCCACTTCGTCCGGCACCGCACACGCCGCGCGGCGACACGCCTCCAGCACGAGCGGCCCGCGCTGATCACTGCACACCATCACGCCGACGGGCTTGGGCAATCGCCGAATCCATTCCGCGAGCTCATCTTCAATCGTCTCCCACGAATCCGCCGCCGCGCGTGGCAGTTCGTAGATCGCCGCATCGAAGCCGGCGTCGCGAACCGCGTCCGCGAACGAGTCCCGCCGGCATTCGGACCAATTTTCCTTCTCGATGCCGAAGTAGGCGAAGTGCCGGAACCCGCGCTCGCGCAAGTGCTCGACCGCCGCGATGGCGATGGCTTCGTCATCCACATGCACGAGCGGGAACCGCTCCTTGGGCACCACGCCGAGCACGTCCACCACGGGAAGCCTGGTTGCTTTCACCGCCGCCGCGATGCCCGGGTTCTGGATGCGCGCGATGATGCCGTCGCCTTTCCAGGAGCGCAGCCAGTGCGGGACGGATTCCTCCAAACTTCGCGGCTCGTGATAGAGCGCCCAAGGCTCGTGCTCGCGCACGTAGCGCGCGATGCCGCAGAGAATGTCCCGTCCCGACGCCAGCGAAGTCTCCACGAGCAGCGCGACGTGACGCCGGGAATTCGCTGGTTCCGCTGTGTTGAACCGTTTCATTCGAAAGTCGCGCGATGAAAGCGGGAGTCCGCCTCCGCCGTCAATCATCAAGGCCGGATTCCTCCAAGGATTGACCGGTTCTCTCATTGTTCGAGCGGTGGCGCTGACTAGACTTCGCCCATGAACACGTCATTCCCCACAGCGTTCCGCCGTTTCGTCGCGTTGTCCGCCGTCGTGCTTCCGTTGCTGAACGCCGACCCCGCATTGGGCGCCGACAGTTGGAAACCCGTTCCGGGAAACATCATGACGCGCTGGGCCAAGGACGTGTCGCCGAAGAATCCGCATCCCGAATATCCGCGCCCGAGCCTGGTGCGCGAGGAGTGGAAGAACCTGAACGGCCTGTGGGATTTCTCCATCGTTCCGACGAACGCGCCCCAGCCAACGACGTTCGACGGGAAAATTCTCGTTCCGTTCCCGGTCGAGTCCGCGCTGTCCGGCGTGAAGAAGACAGTCGGAGCCAGGAACCGCCTCTGGTATCAACGCAAGTTCACCGTGCCCCGCAAATGGCGCGGCCAGCGCGTGCTGCTGCATTTCGGCGCGGTGGATTGGGAAGCCATCGTGTCTGTGAACGGCAAGCAGATTGGGAGTCATCGCGGCGGCTACGATCCGTTCAGTTTCGACATCACTGATGCACTGAAGTCGAGCGGCGAGCAGGAGTTGGTCGTTTCCGTGTGGGATCCGAGCGACGAAGGTCCGCAGCCGCGTGGCAAACAGGTGAAGCGCGGCGAAGGAATCTGGTACACGCCCACGACCGGCATCTGGCAAACGCCGTGGCTGGAGCCAGTCAACGCGGCGCACATCGAGTCGTTGAAGATCACGTCAGACCTCGACGCATCGAGCGTTACGATTGAAATTCCCGTCAGCGCCACGGGCCAGAACTCGGATTTGAAAGTGGAAGTTCTCGATGGACGCAAGATGATTCTCTTCGGCAACACCACGCCCACCGGCGGTGCCAACGGCAAAGGCGTCGCCCGTCTCCGCCTGAAACTCCCAACGGTGAAGCCGTGGTCGCCCAACTTGCCGTTCCTCTATGGCTTGCGCGCCACATTGACGGCGAATGGAAAAAAGCAGGACGCGATTCAATCCTACTTCGGCATGCGCAAGATCGCCCTCGCCCGCGACGAGCAAGGCATCCTCCGCATGCAGTTGAACAACCAGACGCTCTTCCAATACGGCCCGCTCGACCAGGGCTTCTGGCCGGACGGTCTCTACACCGCGCCCACTGACGAAGCGTTACGCTGGGACATTGAGATGACGAGGAAGCTCGGCTTCAACATGGCTCGCAAGCATGTGAAGGTGGAGCCGGAGCGCTGGTATTATTGGTGCGACAAGCTCGGCCTGCTCGTCTGGCAGGACATGCCGAGCGGCGACAAGAGCGCGCGCTGGACCGGCCCGAGCGGTTACGACGGCGAGGAGATGAAGCGCTCGCCGGAATCCACCGCCATCTACGAGCGCGAATGGAAGGCGATCATCGATGCGCGCCACCATCATCCGAGCATCGTCACCTGGGTGCCGTTCAACGAGGGCTGGGGCCAGTTCGACACCGTCCGCATTCTCAACTGGACGAAGCAGTACGATCCCACGCGTCTCGTCGACGGCCCGAGCGGCGGCAATCACTTCCCCGCAGGCGACATCGTCGATCATCACCAGTATCCCGGCCCCGGCGCGCCGAAGCGCACGACGGAACGCGCGATGGTGCTCGGCGAATTCGGCGGGCTCGGCCTTCCGATGAAAGGCCACACCTGGCAGGATGAGAAGAACTGGGGTTACCGGAACTACAAGTCCTCCGCGGAAGTCACCAGGGCTTACGTGGACCTCCTGCGCAAGCTTCATCCGATGATCGCTTCGCACGGTCTCTCCGCCGCCATCTACACGCAGACCACCGACGTGGAGATCGAGGTC
>JBDHQG010000352.1:0-5236 GCA_039806925.1 Limisphaerales bacterium | reverse complement strand
GAATGAAGTTCAGCGCCGTGAACGCGCCGAACAATCCGGCCTGGAGGAAGAGCAGCAGCGAGACGAAGGCGGGGGAGCCTGCATTCTTCGTAGCATCGGACGTGAGTCCGATCTGATCTTTCGGATTAGAATGAGCCGACTCACATCGGCTGCTACAGGACGCAAGAAGACCAAACGGGACGATGAGCGCCGTCAGCAGCACCATCAACAGCCCCATGCCGTCGATGCCAAGGAAATACTGGACGCCCACCGACGGAATCCATTCGTAGCGCTCAACGAACTGGATTTCGCCCGAGGCCGAATTGAACTTCGACCACACCAGCCCGACGATTCCGAGCGCCAGCGCGTTGAAGAACAGGCCAAGCCCGCACGCGAGCGAGCGCTGCTTCGAGTCCAGCCCGGCAATGATCGCCGCGCCGGCCAGCGGCGTGAGCGTGAGAATGGTGAGAAGCGGAAGACTGTTCATTTGCACCCCCAGAGGAAGACGAGCGCGCCAATCGTCAGCCCCAGCGCGATGACGCGCAGGTAGCGTTGCACCTGGCCGTTTTGCCAGAGCGAGAGCAGGCGAGCTCCGTTTCGGAATCCGCCGCAGCCCTTGTCGAAGCCGAGGTTGACCACGAACTCATCGATGAGTCGGTTCGCCCACGCGATGATGAGCGTGATGAGTGACACGAGTCGCACCGCGCCGTCCCACACCACGTCATCCAGCCAGCGCGAGGCGCGGGCGCAGGCGGCGTTCCAGGCGATGACGGACATTTCGTAGAGCTCGTCGATGTGGAATTTCCCGCGCAGCGTGGCGAAGGCGTCGGGCTGAAGTTTTTCGAGCGGGTCGAGCTCGTCGGCGGTCTTGGGTCCGCGCTTCGTGTAAAAGGTCCAGCCGAGCCAGATGCCGCCGACGGAGATGACGGCGGAGACCAGCATCACCGCGATCGTCCCCAGCTCAATCGATGGCGTGAAGTGAACGACGTGGCCGCTGAGGTAGCTGTGAAACCACGGCCAGACCGGCGTGCCGAAGAGGCTCAGGAAGATCGCGCACGCGGCGAGGATGCCAAGCGGGACGGTCATCACGGGCGGCGATTCGTGGGGTTCTGTAGCAGCGGACGTGAGTCCGCTCTGATCTTCGTGATGACTTCCGGAATGAGAATGAGCGGACTCACGTCCGCTGCTACGAGGAGCGAAGAACACGTACCACATCTGACGCGTCATGTAGAACGCCGTGAGGAACGCGCCGCACAGGCCCATGAGGAACGGCCACTTGCTCGGCTCCCACAGCCACGCGGCGTGCAGGATTTCGTCCTTGCTCCAGAAGCCGGAGAACAGCAGCGGAAATCCCGCGAGCGCCAGCATGCCGATGGCATACGTCGCGAAGGTCACGGGCATGAGCTTGCGCAGGCCGCCCATGCGCCGGATGTCCTGCTCCTCGTGACAACCGTGAATCACCGAGCCGGAGCCGAGGAAGAGCAGCGCCTTGAAGAACGCATGCGTGAGCAGATGAAACATCCCGACCGCCACGCCGCCCATACCGAGGCCCATGAACATGAACCCGAGCTGCGACACCGTGGAGTAAGCGAGGATGCGCTTGATGTCCGTCTGCGCCACGGCAATGAGCGCGGCGAACAACGCGGTGATGGCGCCGATCCATGTGACGACTTGCAACGCCGGTGTGGCCGGCGGCAATTGATGCGCGGAATGTTCGTCGGCGGCTTTGGCTGCGCCCGACTTCGCCTCCGCGTTGAGCGGAACTTCGGTGAACTTCGGCTGCGCAGCTGCCGGCTTCTCTCTAGCGTGCGCTGCGGCGACCTGGGCTGGAGGCGACGCGTGGGCGAGCGACTCCGGCGTGGCGGACATCAGCGGATAGACGCGCGCGACGAGGAACACGCCTGCCGCCACCATCGTCGCGGCGTGGATGAGCGCGCTGACGGGGGTCGGACCTTCCATCGCGTCCGGCAGCCAGACGTGCAGCGGCACCTGGCCGGACTTGCCGATGGCGCCGCAGAAGAGCAGCAGTCCAATCGCCGTGCTCAGGCCCATGCCGATCCAGGTCGATTGCGCGACGAGCTTGGCGAGGGCGGTTTGTTCCATGCACCCTGCCCCGCCGTCGTAGAAGAGCAGCGTGCCCGTCTCCGCGCTCAGCCAGAGGATGCCAAGGAAGAAAAATACGTCGCCGATGCGCGTGGTGATGAAGGCCTTCTTGGCCGCCGCCGCCGCGCTCGGTTTGTGGAACCAGAACCCGATGAGCAGATAGCTCGCGAGACCCACGACCTCCCAGCACATGAAGAGCAGGAGCAGGTTGTTCGCGATGACGAGGCCGAGCATCGCCGCCGCGAAGAGCGAGAGGAAGGTGAAGAAGCGCGTGAAGTTGTCGTCATGCGACATGTAGCCGACGCTGAAGATGAAGATGAGCGTGCCGACGAAGGTGATCATCACGAGCATCGCCGCCGTGAGCGGGTCGAGCACCCAGCCGAGCTTGAAGGTCGTCTCGCCCAGCACGAACCAGTCGAAGTTATGCGTGAACCGCACCGCCGGGTCCGCGAGCGTCTTCACGAAGCCCGCGCAGGACAGGAAGAACGCAAGCACCATCGATCGGATGGCGAGCGACGCCGACGCCGTGCGCGACGGACGCTTCATCAACGCGCTCCACCCCGCCGCCAGCAGCGGCAGCGCAGGAATCAGCCAGAGGTATTCAACGAGCGAGTTCATGATGGAGTCGCGATGTGTGATGTAACCGCCGAGACGCAGAGACGCTGAGGCAAAGCTGCGGAGCAGCGCCCGCCGGCAGCCCACGGCGCGAGCCGTGGGAACCAATGCACAAAATAAACCAAGCCCCGGAGGGGCGGCAGAACATCACTAAAGCGGAACCTGTTCATTCAAAGATGTATCGTTCGTCGTACCCAATTTCGTGCTTCTTCAAGAACATCACCAGCTCCTCTTTGAATGAAACCTTGCGATGATGCTCCTCCTGATTCGCGATGTAGTTGAGGACGGTCTCCCTCTGTGAATGACTGGCACTAAAAGCCGCGTAACCCGTCTGCCATGCGAAAGAACCGAGACCCGAAAATTCCCGATGCACCCATCCTGAAGAATTCGCTTTCAGCTTCCCGACCAGTTCGGACAACGCGATCTTCCCCGGTGACACGAGGAGGACGTGAACATGGTCGGTGGGCCCGTTGATGAGTAACGAAGTTCCGCCAAGCTCGCGAATAATCCCGCCCATGTAGGGAAACAGCCGGACCTTGAGTTCCGCGTCCAACGAAGGCGTGCGATCCTTCGTTGAGAAGACGACATGCGCGAGGAGATCGGTGTAGGTATGGCCCATGCGCGCTCAGTCTTTCGCTCCTACGGAGCTAATGCGGTTGCGAACCTTGATCCCACGGCTCGCGCCGTGGGCTACCGGCTGACGGCGCTCCGCGCCTGCCGATGCGCTCAACCCCGCCGCCAGCAGCGGCAGCGCGGGAATCAGCCAGAGGTATTCAACGAGCGAGTTCATGCGAAATCACCACGCTTGAGGGTTTTGACCTTCGGACTTCGGTCGACTTCTTCTTCATCCAACAGAGCAACACGAGTCGCAGTAATCCCTCGAACACGAGGCAGTCCCTTGAGCTTTTGCAGGGTGGAGGCGGGCAAACAAAGAATCCTCTTGAATGAGCCACCAGCCACGAACCCTTTGGTATTGCGCGCCTTGATATCTGAGCGACACAGAAAATCGGAGACATTGGCTGGAACAGAGGTATGAAATGCTTGGAAGTGTTTTCGGCCGCAATTATTGCACTCCCATCCGTGTGGGGCACGCGGCGGCTCCTTGGTGGCGACAAGCGGAACCGATGGCTCCACCACCAACTCGTAATACGAACCGGATGTCTCGGATTTAATCGTAACCTTCCGAAAGTCCATTCGCCGGAATCCTGACGCCACCAGCACCGAGACAATTCTCTCAGAAAAAACCCAACATCGTGGCATGGCTTTACGGACAAAGCTCACGTCACATTTCGGAGCCGCCAAGATGGCGCGTGATTGTCTATTGCGTTTGCCCAAACCACCTCCGCAACACTTGCAGGCCCCGTCCGAAAACAGTGCGGCCTGATCGGTGCATTCCTGCACTGAGTCAACCCCATCTAATGCAAATAGCGGCGGCACGAAATAGTTCACACTCTTCTTGGCAATGGGAGCCGGTGAGGAAAACTCGACGACGGCTTCACCATCCCCGAATACTTCACATATCCGCCCCTGCAGCCCTTCCACTGCTTCCTCAAACGAAGCCGCGATGAACTCCACCGAAGGGCGTGCTTTTACAAAGACGCGATACTGTCCTTTCTCTCGTTTCCAACTACAGGGATAGACTTGGTGTTCCATTTCGAATCACCCCTTCATCGAGTCCACTTCATCGAGGTTCGTGGTCTTGTCGTGGCGGTATATCGCGATGCGGAAAGTTTTGTTCATCGTGAACCCTTTGGCAGGGCAACCTTGAGGCCCGCAGCTTTCGCGGTGACGAGTTGTCGGTCATCAAAGGTGAGGAACAGTCCCGCGCGCAGTTCCAGAGCCGCGGCGATGTGGAACAGGTCCATCGCGCGGACACCGGTGTTCGGAGTCTGGGCTTCGCCGACGCGTTCGGCGTGCTTGAGGGTGCCGGTCCAATCCAGCGCCTGATGGACCAGCGTGCCGTCCGCCAGATCCTCATCCAGGCAGCGGAGGACTTCCTTCACCTTGGCGGGCTTGAGGTCGCCCGTGAACTCGAACTGACGGATGGCATTTCGCACTTCGAGGCGATGGAGCGGCGTGAAGACGAGCGGCGGACAATCGAGACGACGCCATTCCGTCAAGGCCGCCGCCGAGTGCGTGTCGATGGCAACGTAAAGCCCGATGAAGAAAGTCGTGTCGCAGTAGATGGTCATCGGCCTTCAACGAAATCGGACATGGCGCGGGCGGAGAGCGGCTTCGGGAAAATCTTCTCCAGACGCGCTTGAAAATCCGCAGCGGACTTCCGGCGCGGAGCGGTGCCGTTGGCGGGAATGACTTTGCACCACGGCTGCCCGTCGTGGGTGATCATCACCGTTTCACCGCCGTGCGCGAGGTCAGCGACCTTCACGAAGTTTTTCCCAGCCTGCTGCTTTGAGACGGTCTTCATAGTTCCATTTCAAGAGTGAGGTTGCGCAAAGGCCGGGTCAAGCATCACCCCTTCATCGAGTCCACTTCATCGAGGTTCGTGGTCTTGTCGTGGCGGTAAATCGCGATGATGAGC
>JBDHQG010000351.1:0-5238 GCA_039806925.1 Limisphaerales bacterium | reverse complement strand
CTGAACATGCCCACCGCCGCCATTCCGTTCGCGGTCGAAGACGCCCAGACAAACGCCGAAAGCCTCGTCGTTATCGGGGCCTCCTCCAACACCGCCCTCGTCCCCGACGCCAACATCCAGTTGGCGGGAACAGGCACGAATCGCACCGTCACCCTCACGCCTGCCGCCGGGCAGGTCGGCGTATCCACCATCACCATCCACGTCACCGACGGCCAGCTCACCAACTCGACCTCCTTCACGCTCACCGTGAGCATGCCGAACACCCCGCCCACCCTCACCGCGTTCAGCGGCCAAATCATCCCGCAGGACGCCGTGCTGGGCCCGATCAATTTCACAATAGCCGACGCGGAAACGCCCGCCTCCTCGCTGGTGCTGAGCAGTGCATCGACGAACCCCGACCTCGTCCCGGTCGCAAACATCGCCTTCGGCGGGCTGGACGGAAACCGTTCCCTGACCATCACGCCCGCCGCGGGACAATCCGGCCTCAGCACCATCACGGTGCTCGTCAGCGACGGTGAACTGACCGTGTCGCGCAGCTTCCTCGTCACCGTGATTCCCCACGGGACCGGCACGCCCGGCGGACTGATGTTCGAGGAGGGATTTGAAGGCCCGGGCTACGAGAACGCCGGCTGGTCGGCAATCGGCCTCCCGGAGCCAGACCACACCAACCAAGTCCTGCGCGGCTCCCAGTCGCTGAATCTTTCCGGGGGCGAATTCATCCACCGGACCTTCGTAGCCACCAATCATTTCGACCTCTACCTGCGCGCCCGCTGGAATGTTTGGATGGACTACATCAGCTTCATCTACCTCGAAACCCTCGATTATCATGTCGCAGGCAGCCTGTTCACCGACGACAAAGTGCTTCAGATCAACCACGGCAACGCGAGCGCCAACGGGACCACCCGGATCGAACTCGACACCACGTACCACATCTGGCTCGAATGGATTCGTGGGGAAGGAACTAACGGCACCCTCAACCTCTTCGTCTCGACCAACGTCATCAAGCCCGCCCTTCCCGAGGCGAGCATCGCGACGGGAACCGGCGGCGCCATCGAGCGCATCTACTTCGGTTCATTCACCCCTGGGTTCGATGTCGTGATTGATTCCTTGTTCATCGACGACGAAACCATCGGCAGCAATCCGCTGGGCAACCAGCAGCCTTCCATCTCGACGATTGCCGACCAGAACATCAGTGAGGACACCGCCACCGGTTCCATCCCGTTTGTCGTTGGCGATCTCGAAAGCGCCGCCGGCAGTCTCAGCCTCGCAGGATTTTCGTCGGACACCAATCTCGTCCCCGCTGCGAACATCGTCTTTGGCGGCGCCGAATCGAATCGCACCGTCACCATCACGCCGGCGCCAAACCAGGCCGGCACCGCCACCATCACCATACAAGTGCGCGACAATGCGCTCACATCGAACACCACTTTCCAAGTCACCGTCAATCCGGTGAATGACGCCCCGGAAGTTACCCTTCCGGGCGGTCCGGGTGAATTCGTCGAAGGCTCGGCCCCCGTCATCATCAACACCAACGCGACTGTCATCGACATGGATTCGCCCTCGCTGGGTGGCGGTCAGATCACCATCAGCATTCTTGAAAACGGGGCAGAAGCAGATCGGCTGGCGATTCGCAACCAGGGCACCGGCCCGGGAGAAATCGAAGTCAGCGGCATCGGCGTGGCCTACGAAGGCGTCGGCATCGGCACTTTTGAAGGTGGAACCAACGGAAACTCGCCGCTCGTGATTGCGTTCAACGCCAGCGCCACCCCGCAGGCCGTCCAGGCGCTCCTCCGCAACGTCACTTTTGCGACACTCTCCGAAACCCCTTCCATCGCGGCGCGAACCATCCGTGTCGTCGCCACGGACGGGCAGGGGGGCGCAAGCCTGCCCGTCGTCACCACCGTAAACGTGGTCAGCGTCGGTGAGAACCCGACGATCAACTGGCCCGCTCCCGCGCCCCTCGTTTACGGCACTGCCATCTCTGAGCTTCAGTTGAACGCCAGCGCCAATGTTCCCGGCACATTCGCTTACTCGCCGGCAAATGGGGCGGTCCTCGGCGTTGGCGTCGATCTGCCGCTGACGGCCATCTTTACTCCGACGGATTTGGTCAACTACCACTCCGTGACCGCGAGCGTGCCGATTACAGTGACACCCGCGCCGTTGCTCGTCACCGCCAACGCCACCAACCGCGTCTACGGCGAAACCAACCCGATCTTCACCGCCACGATCACCGGCTTCGTCAACGGCGACGATGAAGCCGATCTCGACGCCCCCGCCACCTTCGCCACCGCCGCCGATGCCGCCAGCCCTGTCGGCTCCTACGACGTTGTTCCCGCTGGCGCTGCTGACCTGAACTATTCCATCTCCTTCGCCAGCGGCTCGCTCGCCGTCACGCCCGCGCCGCTCCTCGTCACCGCCAACGCCACCAACCGCGTCTACGGCGAAACCAACCCGATCTTCACCGCCACCATCACCGGCTTCGTCAATGGCGACGACGGAACCGATCTAATCGGCACACTCGCCTTTGCTACGCTTGCCGAGACCAACAGCCCTGTCGGCCAATACACCGTCACCCCATCCGGCCTCAACGCCACCAACTACACCATCACCTTTGCCGATGGCGCTCTCACCATCACCGCCTACGCCCTCGTCGTCACCGCGGACCATCAATCCAAACTCTACGGGGCCGAACTCCCCGCGCTCACCGGATCCCTCGTAGGCGTTCGTGAAGGCGACAGCATCACCGCCACCTTCACCACCACCGGCACCACGACCAGCGACGCCGGCCTCTACCCCATCACGCCCGTTCTGAACGATCCCGCCAATCTCCTCACCAACTACACCGTCACCCTCGTGAGCGGCACCCTCACCAATCTGCCCGCGCCGTTGCTCGTCACCGCCGACGCCACCAACCGCGTCTACGGCACCGCCAACCCGGCCTTCACCGCCACGATCACCGGCTTCGTCAACGGCGACGACGCGAGCGACCTCGACGTGCCCGTCACCCTCTCCACCACCGCCGATGCCGCCAGCCCAGCCGGCACCTACAACATCGTTCCAGCCGGCGCATCCGATCTCAACTACTCCATCTCCTTCGCCAACGGCTCCCTCGCCGTCACCCCCCCCGGACCGCTCACGCTCACGCTTGTCTCCGCTGATGCGCTGGGGAACGTCACGTTGCGCGTCACCAGCGATCCGGGACAGCGCGTGAAGATTCAGGCTTCGACCGACCTGTCCGGCTGGGGAGACATCGTGACCCTGAACAATCTCACCGGAACCATCGACCACACCGATCCCGGAGTTCCCGATCGGCCCAAGCGCTTCTACCGCGCCATTCTCGCCCCCGGCGCACCATAGCCGGAAGGGTACGTTTGGATTTTGATCCGGTGACGACCCGGGCCCGGCAGGACAGTGCTTCCCGCCTGTCCGGCTGCCTTGTTCCAGCATGGTTCCACGACCGCGCCCGTCGTCGGCGGGAACAACCGGCCAACTTTTCCTTTTTGCAGATCGGCAGACGCCTCCTATCCTTCGGGACAAAACCAAACTCATGGCCAAAGCACCTGAACTCACACTCAAGGAAGGCGACAAGGCACCCGCCTTCAATGCAGCCACCAGCGGTGGCGGAACACTTTCACTCGGTGACCTGAAGGGCAAACACGTCATCCTCTTTTTTTACCCGAGGGACAACACGCCGGGCTGCACCAGGGAGGCCTGCGCCTTTCGCGACCACTTTGCCGAATTCAAGAAACGCGGCGCCGTCGTGCTTGGCGTGAGCACGGACCCCGTGAAGTCCCACGACAAGTTCGCCGGGAAATACAAACTCCCGTTCACGCTGCTCGCCGACGAGGATCACAAAATCGTCGAAGCCTACGGCGTCTGGGGCCGGAAGAGTTTCATGGGCCTGAAATTCATGGGCACCCATCGCGTCACTTTCTGGATCGGACCCGACGGCAGGATTCAAAAAATCTGGCCGACGGTGAAACCCGTGGAACACGCCGCGGCAGTCCTCGCCGCCCTTGACGGGAAATAGGCGGCACACGGCAAGAATCCGGAAAACAAAAACCGCCGCGAGCAGCAACGCCCGCGGCGGTTTCGGTTCAAAGAGTGGCTCGGGGATGCGTCAGCGACGGAACTGCATCGGCGCGGCGCCCGGCATCTCATGGGCGCACGGCTGGTTCGTCGGAACGTCCGTCGCGCGGTCGTTGGATGCCACCAGATTGTTGGCGAGCAGGTATGCCTCCACTTCCTCGCCGCTGATGTCCGGCAGCATCCTGCCGTTCACCTCCACGCACGGGCTGAGCATCTGGCCGCTCTTTTCAATCATCTCCGCGCGCTGGGCGGCGTCGTTGATGATGTCGCGGTCTTCGTAAGGCAAATCGTATTTGCGCATGATGGCGCGCACGCCCTGGCTCCAGCCACAGGTCGGTTTCAAGTAAGCGATGATCTTCGGCTTTGTCATAATGACGGCAATTTTGGTCACAGCCCGGAAGTCGTCAAGCCTGCGCCCGAATCTTTTGACGGCCATGTCCCGGCCCCGCTCCAGAAATTCGAGTTGCCGGTAATTCCCCGCCCGGCATTAACTCCGCCATGCCGTTGCAAGTCTTGATCGTGCCCGACAAGTTCAAGGGAACACTGACCGCCCGCCAGGCCGCCGAAGCCATCGCCCGCGGATGGACATCGGTGCGTCCCGCGGACGTTCTCTCCCTGCTCCCGATGAGCGACGGCGGTGATGGCTTCGGGGAAATCATCAGCGGATTGATCGGTGCGGGGCCGCGGCAAACCAAAACCGTCGATGCCGCGCACCGTCCGCTGGAGGCCGCCTGGTGGTGGCACGAGGAATCGAAAACCGCGATCATCGAATCCGCGCGCGTCATCGGCCTCGCGATGTTGCCGCGCGGAAAGTATCACCCGTTCGAGCTCGACACCTCCGGGCTTGGCGCCGTCCTTCGCGACGCCGCGAACCGCGGCGCAACGAACTGCATCGTCGGCATCGGCGGCAGCGCGACCAACGACGGCGGCTTCGGCATGGCCCGCGCCCTGGGCTGGCAGTTCTTCAACGCGCATGAGGAAGACATCTCGCGCTGGACCGAACTCCATCGGCTCGCCCTCATCCGTCCTCCCGCGAACACGCGACCCTTTGCCAGCCTCACCGTGGCCGTGGACGTGCAGAATCCGCTGCTTGGCCCCTCCGGATGCAGCCGCGTTTACGGCCCGCAGAAAGGCCTGACGGAATTCGAT
>JBDHQG010000350.1:0-5244 GCA_039806925.1 Limisphaerales bacterium | reverse complement strand
GCCCGCGCCATCCATCAACACAGCGATCGCGCCGCCGGCCCCTTCGTGACCGTCAATTGCGCCGCCATCCCCGAGAACCTCCTTGAGAGCGAGCTCTTCGGCCACGAAGCCGGCGCCTTCACCGGCGCGAAGGCCCGTCACATCGGCCGCTTCGAGCAAGCCAACGGCGGCACCATCTTCCTCGACGAGATCGGCGACATGAGCCCCACCACCCAGGTGAAGCTCCTGCGCGTGCTGCAGGAAAAAACCATCCAGCGCGTCGGCGGCAAGGAAACCCTTCCCATCGACGTCCGCATCCTCTCCGCCACGCACCGCAACCTGGAGGAGGCGATCGAGGCGAAGGAATTCCGGCTCGACCTGTTCCACCGCCTCAACGTCGCGGTGATTTACCTGCCGCCGCTGGCGCAACGCCGCGAGGACATCCCCGATCTCGTGAACTATTTTCTCACCCGCTACAGCGCGGAGTTCAACCTGGAGCGCCCTTCCATCGCGGCCGATGCCGTCGCGTTCCTCCAGCAACAGGCGTGGCCCGGCAACGTGCGCGAGCTGGAAAACATCGTGCGCAAGGCGCTGATCGCCTCGCGCGGCTATCCGATTGGCATCGACCACATCCGCAGCGCCATCAACAAACCCACACCCCCGCGGCCCGCCGGCGACCAGAAACTCTCCGATTACGTGGCCGAACTGCTCACACAGGCGCAGCTCGCCGAAACCGGAAACGCCTCCGAACTCCTGACCGAAGCCGTCGAGCGCGAGCTCTACGGGCAGGCCATCCGCCTCGCCAATGGCGACCAAACCAAGGCCGCGCGCTGGCTCGGCGTCTCGCGTCCCACCATGCGCGAGAAGCTCACGCGCTACAACCTGTTCCCCACCCGCAGCGGCGACACGACGTTGCTCGCGAAAAACGCTCCAAAATCCCCGGGCCGACGCGAAGCCACCCCCGGCGAAGTGGAAGCGTAATAAGCCGGAACGATGCGGTAAGAGTAAGACAGGCATCCCGCCTGACCCGCACTGCATGACGATGGGCAATGGAAAAGGATGGTTCGTTTGGTCGAAGCATTTGGTGCCCGCGTTTGGAAATTTCTGGGCAGGCTTCCAGCCTGTCCTACCAGACCGATCCATCACCGGTTCGAAAATCCAACTGCATCGTTCCGTTTACCGATCCCGACTGACCCTACACCGCGAGCTCTTGAAGGCGCTTTGAGAGCAGCGCCTGTTCGGACTTCAGCTCCGCCAATTCCAGCGCCCTGCGCAGGTGCTTCGCGGCAGTGGCATGGTTCTGCAACTGCGACTCGAACTCGGCGCGCACGGCGTAGAGGAGATAATACGATCCCAGCGTCTCGCGATGGGTGATGGCTTCCACCGCGTCGATGCCGGCCTGCGGTCCCTCGACCTGCGCCAGGGCGACGGCGCGGTTCAGGGCGACAACCGGCGAGCCGTCGAGTTCCACCAGATGATCGTAGAGGCCGAGAATGCGCGGCCAGTCAGTGGAGTCGTAATCCGGCGCGGTGCAATGGCACGCGGCGATGCCCGCTTGCAGGTGATATTCGGTGACCTCGTCGCCCGAGGCCGAGTGCGCGAGGTGAAACATGCCTCGGGCAATCGCACCGCGATCCCATTGCGTCCGGTCCTGTTCCTTGAGCCGAAGAATGTTTCCCGCCGTGTCGGTGCGGGTCGTGAGACGAGCGGCGTTGAAGCACATCAACGCGAGCAACGCGTGGACGCGCGGCTGGTTGCCGACCGGATGCGCCGCAAGGCTGCCGGTGAGCCGGATGGCCTCGCGGCAAAGTTCTTCGCGCACGAGGTTGTCGCCGCTCGACGCCTTGTAGCCTTCGTTGAACAGCAGGTAGAGCGTCTGCAACACGCCGTCGAGTCGCGCGGAAGATTCTTCACCGGATGGAATCTCAAACGGCAAATTCAGCTCGCGGATCTTTTGTCGCGCGCGCACGAGACGCTTGGCGATGGCGGCTTCGCTGGAAAGAAACGCGCTCGCAATCTCCGCCGGGCTGAAACCGCACAGCGTCTTGAGCGCGAGCGCCGCCTGCGCGTCCGCCGGGACGAGCGGATGACAGCAGGCGAACATCAGTTGCAGCCGGCGATCCTTGATCTCGCTGTCGAACGCCGGTGAGTCCTCGGGATCGCATTCATTCGCCCAGTTCTCGATGAAGGTGATGATCTGCGGCTGTTTGTCCGAAAAAAGCTTTTCGCGCCGGATGACATCGAGCGCGAGGTTTTTCGCCGTCTGCGTGAGCCACGCGGCGGGATTCTTCGGCACGCCGTAGTACGGCCACGTTTGCAGCGCCTTCACGAGTGCCTCCTGCACCACGTCCTCGGCGAGTTGCAGTCGGTCGAGGCCAAAGATGCCGGTGAGCACGGACACGAGCTTGCCGGCCTCGTGTCGGAACAAATGCTCCGCAAGCTGGCCGATGCTGCCGTCCGGCACCGGCACAGACTCTTCGATGTTGAGGAACTCGCTCACCGGCTGCCGGCAGTTTCGAGAGGAATCTCCTTGGCCATCACGCCGCCGTTCACCGCGCGCTCTCGCACGGCACACATCTCGGCCACGGGCCGCACTTCGACGACCACGCCGTAATCGAGGCCCGGACATAGTTGGGCGATGGATACCGCTTCAGCTTCGTCCGCGACGTGCAGATAGAAGTAGCCGCCGATGGTCTCCTTCGATTCGGCGAACGGTCCATCCGACACGGTGCGGCCTTTGCCCGAGACGATCTTCCCCGAGCTTTGCAACGGATGCCCGCCGGAGCAGCGGCCTTCGCGCTTGAGACGGTCGAACCACGCATACCAGTTGGTCACGACCTTCTGGATTTGCTCGGGCGACATGCCCTTGTCCCAGTTGGTGCCGCGGAAGAGGAGGAGGTAATCAACTTTTTCAGTGCTCATGGTGTGATGAGTTCAAGTGAAAGTTTCATTCAAACGCTGGCAAAGGTCAGTTTGCGACGGGCGCGCACGAAGCACGGGCATTCGTTCAGCAACGGGCGCACTTCGACCGTGGTGCCGTAAAACAACGTCGGCGACGATTTCGCGATGGCGACGGCTTCTTCCTCGCTTCCGGCGAGCAGGATCAAGTAACCGCCGATGCCTTCCTTGCTTTCGACGAACGGCCCGTCCGTGACGCCGCGACCCTTTTCGCCGGACACCACTTTGCCCCGCCGTTCCAGCGGTTGGCCGGCCTTGATGCGACCGCGCTTCGCCAGGTCGTCGTGCCAGGCAATCACCTCATCGAGCAGGCGCTGGAGTTCGTCCTGCGGCAGGCCCTCGTCCCAGTCCTTGCCACGGAAGAGGAGCAGGTATTCGGACATCGGTTTCGTTTCGCTCATAAGTTCTCAGTTGTTCACGTTTCAACTCTACAACGAACGAGCCGGCGCGTTGAGGACAACTTTCTCGTCGCGAAATCACTTTTTCACCATCGCGTCCCAGCGCTTCTGCATCTCGGCCGGGGACACCTTTTCAATCTCGTGCTGGATCAGCCAGATGTGGCCGAAGGGATCTTGCACCGAGCCGCAGCGAAAGCCGTAGAACTGATCCTGCGGCGGCATGACCACCGTGGCCCCGGCACGCCTGGCCTGCTCCACGAAGACGTCCGCGTTCGGCACCATCAGGCAAAGCTTTACCGGCGTGCCGCCGAGCGTTTGCGGCGCCTTGTGATGGGCCGGATACTCGTCCGCCAGCATCACCAGGCAGCCGTTGATGACGAGTTCCGCGTGGCCGATCTTGCCCGACTCAGGATCGATCAGGCGGAAACGTTCCACCGCACCAAACGCGGCCTTGTAGAACTCGATGGCCTTCGCCGCGTCGCGCACGGCCAACAGCGGGCTGAGCGACGCGTAATCGAAATGGGATGTGTTCATAAAACCGTGTGATTGGGGTTCAATCCCCGACAATGGTTTTGAATCCACCGAAGGTCATGCGTTTGCAGTCGAACGGCATGTTCTTTGGATCGCACATCGCGTTCATGCGCGGATCTTTCATCACCTTGGCGTTCACCTTGTCGCGATGTGCGCGCGACTTGTAAACGACGTAGGCGAATACCACCGTCTCGCCCTTCTTCGCCTTCGCGAGCTTGGGAAACGGCACGCCCATCTTCACATCCAGATCGTCACCGATGCACTCGCGGTAATCCAGCGCGCCATGTTCGAGCCAGACCTTGCTGGCCTGCTTTGCGATGCGCTGGTAGGCCGCAAGGTGTTTCTTCGGCATGGGAATCACGAATCCATCGACGTATTTCATAGGTTTGGTTTGGTTGTTCGGTTGTTCTTCAAGGGAACAGGACAGTTCATCCGGAGCCAATCAAATTGTCCGGCTCATAATGCGAAGCCGATTCCTGCCACCGCCGCGTTGCCGCGCGCGAGCCAGCCTTCGAGGCCGTAGCGTTCGTAGCGGAAGAAGAGTTTTCCGCGTGGACGACGCACACCAGCTTCCGCCTGCCAGTCCGGCGTTTCGTTGCCGATGGAACCGAGGCCGCGCGCATACAGCACACAGCCCCGAATCGCGGCCGCATCCCAGTTCAAGCCGACCTGTCCGGACGGATTCGCGCGCTTGCGCGAGTGATGAAAGTCGTGGCCGATGGTGAGACGCCAGTCGAAGCGGTTCAGCCAGCGCGTTTCCGCGGCGTAGATGCCGGGGTCGCGATACGGCAGATCCCATCCTAGCGTCTGCACGCGCAGTCGCGGGCCGAGATTGATGCTGTTGTGCGGCAGTGTTTCGCCGGCGGGGACGCGGTCCGCCTCCGGCGCGAGCACGTGCGCGCTGCGGTGCAGATAATCCACGCCGACCACGAGCGGCTGGTCCTGCGACAGAAGGGACGCAAGCCCGACACGCGCCTGCGCGCCGATGCCGACCGTGTAGGAAATGTTGTCGTAATCGCCCGGACGATATTCCTGACGCGATTCGTAGGTCAGGATGCCCGTGAGCAACTGATCGAACAGCTCCGAGTCGTGGAACTCGGCGGTGAGCTCCGTGCGTTGAATGGAACGCTCGCCGCCGTAGCCGAGATCGTATTGTCCCCAGACCAGCGGCAGCCAGCCGGTCGGACGGTTCTCGCGCGCGTTGTAGAGCTTGTCCGTATCGAGCGACGCGCTGACTTCCACGCCAAGCAGGAGCGACGAGGAACGATCTTCGTAGAACGGATTGCCGTCGTTCGCCCACCACTGGGCGCGAAGACGCGCGCGATTGCCGTTCGCCGAGGGCAGTTCGAGCACCGGGCCGACGCGATAATGTCCACGG